>CAMPAA010000264.1 GCA_946631345.1 uncultured Verrucomicrobiota bacterium | reverse complement strand
GCAGGGTGGTTGCGGATGTTTCACGGCGGTCGAGGCAAAGCCTCGAAACCGGACGTGAAACAGACGCAACCGATCGCCGACAGGCGATCCGCCATGCCGACGGCGTTCGTGGTCGCGCGTATGCGCCATTTCATCTTTGCTTCGCTTTGCGCTCTTTGCGGCGCTATGCCCCTGCCTGAAAGAACGCTTTATCCTGCCGAAGCCGGAGCAAAGCTGACGCATCAGCTTTCAAAAGTGAGTGCATCAGCTTTGCGAAGTCAACGCATCAGCTTTCCAAAGTGAGTGCATTAGCTTTCAAAGTCAATGCACTCACTTTCAAAAGTCAATGTACTCACTTTCAAAAGTCAATGCATCAACTTTGGCTCAGGGTCTAAAGGGCAACGCCCTGGCCTAGCAAGGGGTGTCGTCTGCTTCAATCGCCGCCAATGTCGATAGGCAGACAGCCGACACCCTTGATGATGGCCATGCCATAGCCAACACAGTCTACCATCACGCCATGCACGGTGGCCTTGGTCTTTTTCAGCTTCCCGTTCACAACGGTATATACCGAGAACGCGCCCTTGAACGAACCGTTCTTCGCCTTGTAGGTGAGCTTGAGTCCGGACGGATTGTCTCCGTATGCCAGCATCCCGTTGACCAGCGCCACCTTGTCGGCCTTGGGGACCTCCCACTTCGTGCCGACCTGCTTCACGAACACGACATTACGCACCGAATCGTCGTCGTAGTACGGCAGAAGCTGCCGCGCCACCTCCGCACCGCCGATCCGCTCAGGGAAATCCTCATCGTCAATGTAGAACAGCTCCCCTTCGCCGTCCTCGCCCTGATGCAGCCGCTCCGGCCAGGCAAAGCGGCCTTCGCTCTCGGCATCTTCCACCCAGTACCAGCCGCCGTCTTCAGCATCCCACTCAGACACTACGATAAGATATGGTGCCCTCGCCCTGGCCGACATCGCCAGCGCGCACCATACACCTTCCCCTTCGCCGATTCTGATCAGCTGGCCCTTTGCGGAAACCTTCTTGCCGGTCGGCCCTATCTCCTGGAGCTTCACCTTGCCCTTGGCGCCAACCGATGCCGAATAGAGATAAACATCTCCACGATCTTCCGAATCCCCGAGATTTACCGCGCCGTTGACAGTCCCCTTCCTTTTCGCAAGAACCTTTGCCGCCAGTTCTCTGTCGGTGGGATCCTTGGACGTGAAGATGTTGCGCGAGGCCCACACGCGATAGCTTCCGCATGTTCCCCATGCGCCGGAATCATCGATCCACAGCCTGCACGTCTCGTCGCCGGCAAGCGTCACCTCCATGCGCGTCTCCCCGGCAACGAAGATGGCCGCACCCTTGAGCGACTTCTTTACGCCACCCGGCATCTGGATCTTTGCGGACACCTTCACCGCACCCGTGCTCGCCTTCGGCTTGCCGACCTTCAGCTGGATTGTGCCTGCGGTGATGCAGTCGGCTCCCTGCATCCGGTAGAGATATCCGTCATATATCTGCGCCGCAACCAGTTTGGCGATACCGACTCCCTCCACGTCGAGGCTCTCATCTTTTCCGGCGGCGAAAAGCCCGCCAACCCTTACGTCCTTGTAGGATATTGTCACGTCATCCACTTCAATCCCCAGCCATTCTTTCCATCCATTCCAGTCCAGTTTTTCCTTGGAGGCCGGAACATCGCCGGTCGTGAGAATGTAGTCTTCCGCATCCTCGTCCCAATATGCGTTGCGAATATCCTTACACCATGCAGGCAGCGTCACGCGCGTCTGCCGCGTCCCACATGAATCACAATCAAGACACCCGCTGAACACTCCCTGCCCTACATGCTCAACGCTCGCCGGAAGCGCCACCGTCAATGGCGGATTGCAGTAGCCTGCAACAGCCCTTTCAGCGCCAGTCGGGACAGGCGCGCCGGTCAGCCCGCCACGAACCATCGTTTCCGACGGCACCACCACCTCGTGGAGGTTGCGGCATCCGTCAAACGCATTGTCTCCGATGTACCGCACATCGCCCTGCATCGTCACCGAATAAAGGCACAGGCAGCCGGAGAACGCGGCATGACCGATGTTTGTGACGCTCAGCGGCAAGGTTATCCGCTGAAGCCAATGGCATGACTCAAACGCATATTCGCCGATTCGCACCACGCTGTCCGGGACATTGAACCCGCAAACATTAAGAGCCTGCGGCACAACGACAAGCGTCTTGCCGTCTTTTGTGAGCAGCATGCCATCCACCGCCTTGTATGACGTATTGCCAGCTGCGACGGAAATCGACCTGAGGCTGTCGCAACCGTCAAACATGCTCTCCCACATCTCCGTCACGCCCGCCGGGATTGCAACGTCTGTAAGCGCGGTGCAGCCGCCAAACACGTCTATGCCTGTTACGGGTCTGCCGCCAAGCGTTGAAGGTATGGTCACAGAGCCGGACGGTTCTGGCGACACGCTTTCTATCACAGCCGTACCGCCGTTGATGCTGTACGTCCACGTGTAGCCGCCGACCGTTTCCGTGTCGGCCATAATCGGCATTGCGGCTGCAAACAAGATGCCGCCCGCCAAACGCCTCATCAGTAACTTCTTCATTTGTCTTTCCTTTTCGCCCTCGTTTTGTCTCACTTCGCGGGGATCGGACCTGTCCTCGTTCCGTGTTGGTGGCGGCGTGGGGTCACGCCGTCCTACCGTTTTACCGCGCGGCGGTCGGACACGATTCGAGGGCATAAGAAAACCTCCTATCGTGTCTCGAATGAGGTCGTGAGATTTACCTTGGAAGAAACACGAAAAGAGGCGAACGCATGGCGCGTTTCCTCTGCAAGGTATCGTCAGGTTTGAAACTTCTCACATTTCAGGGACGACTGCTTTGCAGCATTGCAAATTGCTGTCGGCGGATTTATCCCCGCCTTACCGTTTTATCGGTCACGCGTACCGCGCAACCCTGCCTATGGACCTCTTCCTTTCATTTCAGTTTAACGATTTGAGATTGGCGCCAGATCTCCGCCATCACTTGATGACGGGGATCTGGGCGGCGGCGACGGACTGCCCGAGGCGGCGAGCCTTCTCGTCGGGCATGAACACGTCTACCTCCTCCGCGAGGGCGGGATCGATAGCCTCAAGGCCCATCTTGGCGGTCTCGAGGATCACTTCGCCGCCGAGACCGGAGGTCACGCGGCCGAGGATCATGAGGTTGGAGAAGTCGTAGAACTCGCGGTACCAGCAGACGGCGTTAGCGAGGTAGCGGCCGATCATCAGGTACACCTTGAGCGCCTTAGTGTCATACTTCTCCATCGCAGCCTGCACCACCTTGAGGCGTTCGGGCAGCTTCATCGACTTCGTGAACTTGAAGCCGTACTTGCACGCAAGGTGGTTCACCGCCTGCTGCGAGAAGTACATCGCTCCGACGCCGGCGTCGCCGCTCCATTCGTCGCACGCCGCATTCGGGTTGAGATCGACCGGAGCGAACGCCAGCTCGGAGATGCGGCCCGTGAGAGCGCCCTTCGGATTGATGTATCCCACAGCCTCGGAGGAGCCCATCGCAACGCCGAGTATGCCGCTCTTCTTCATCGTGATCGCGCCGGCGAGCGCCGTCACGTCGCCGTCGTTGTACACCTCGAACGGCACCTGCCACTCCTCCTCGATGCGCGTGAACAGGTTGCGCGCCTCGTCCTTCTTCTTCGGGTTCTTCTCGAGGATGGCTCGCAGCAGCGAGGCCGGACCGAGCCGCTTGCCGACGAGCGTGCCCGCCGTGGAGCCGCCGATCGCGTCCACCTTGCCGCCGAGCGCTTTCGCCGCCTCCTCG
>CAMPAA010000263.1 GCA_946631345.1 uncultured Verrucomicrobiota bacterium | reverse complement strand
GATCCGCCATGCCGACGGCGTTCGTGGTCGCGCGTATGCGCCATTCGCCGCTTTGCGGCGTGCGGTTGCTGTGCTTTCTGCCGTCGCTTCAGCACATTGGCCAGGCCCACCGTCAAAAAATGAGTAAACTCCAGGCAATTACCCTATTGACGCAGAAGGCGGGCTATGGTATCATTCGCGCCGTTTTGGGGCATGGTGTCCTGGAAAGCTATGGGATAGTAGTGGCGAATAACAATGAAAAGTAAAGACGGATTTTCACTGATAGAGCTTCTGATAGTGATTGGCATAATCGCCGTCCTCGGCGGGGTTATGCTCACGCAGTTCTCCGGCTCAACCGACAGCGCCATGGCGGCAAAGTGCATGAACAACATGCGCACGCTGTGCAACGCGGTCATGGCGGAGGGCTCCAAGGAGTCGTACTATCCATCTGCCGGCCCGTACCAGTATCTTGAGATTGGTTCGACCAGAAAGTATTGGTATCAGGGCTGGATCGGGCAGACGAAAGGAGCGGAAAACAGCGGCTCAAGCTACCACTCCGACGAGGGCGAGAACCAGCATTACGCCATCACCAACGGCACGATCTGGCGTACGGTAGGCGGCAGCCGTTCCGCCTACGTGTGCCCGGCGCACGAGAAGTTCTGCAAGCGAGGGAAAACGCCCACGCCGGCCTGGACCTATGTGATGAACAGCTATTTCGGATGGGACAACGGCACGCCGGCCGGCGATGTTGAGCTTGGTAGACGCGGTTACGGCGGGGGCTTCTTCACCTTCAGGTACAGCACTGCCCCCAAAAGCCGTTCCCGTCCGCTGGAGAAGGTGCTGCTGTTCGCTGAAATGCCGTTCGCCAACAATGGCGTGCAGCGCACGTCGTTCTCGACATCGGCCGATACCGCAAACGACGCCATATTGCAGTACCAGGCCGACTCGAGCGAAGTGGTGAAGGCCGACAAATGCGCAAAGAGCGGAGGCGAGTGCATCGGTTTCAACCACAAGTCCGGCAAGAACTACAGCGCGCATGTCGCGTTCGCCGATGGACACTGCGCAAAGCTGATGCTCCCGACAGATGCCAATGAGGACAACCTCATCAGCCTCACCACCTGGCTCTGCACGGGGCAGGAATATACGTTCAACGGATCCCAGTACCAGAAGGTGACAGAATGAAGCGCGTAATTCTCTTGGCCCTGCTTGCATGTGGGGCGGCCGCTTCGGCGGCGATGCTGGACGGAATCGCGGCCCGCGTCGATTCCCGTGTTATCACCGTGGGTGACGTGATGGCGGAGATCAGGCGGCATCCTGATGCGAGCGAGAAGATCGCAAAGAGCGGCGGCGACCTGTCCGAGATGCAGGCGCTGTACCAGGCTGCCCTCGATTCGCTCATCGAGCGGCGGCTGATTCTCAAGGCGGCAGATGCGAAAAAGATGGAGATTCCTGAGTGGGTTATCGACAACCAGATCCGTGAAGTCGTACACGAGATGTTCGGGGACGACATGAACAGGCTTGAAGAGGAGCTGGCCCGCACTAAGATCCCGATGACGGAGTACCGCAACACCGTGAAGGAGGATATCACGGTGCGCGGGATGCGTCAGCAGATCGTGGAGCAGTACGTTTCCGCATCGCCGTCCGCGATGAAGAAGGAATTCAAAGAGCATCCCGAGCGCTACCGTCAGGAGGCGAAGGCGACTGTGCGTGTTATCCTGCTTAAGCCGCCGTCGCCAGGGGATGGCCTGGCCAGCATAAACACGCGCTGGGCGCAGATCGGCGAGGAGATGGCGGCAGGAACGTCTTTCGCCGACCTCGCGATCAAGTACTCCGCCGATTCCCATGCGAAGGATGGCGGGCTGTGGAAGGACGTCAATCCAGAAGATGCGTTCCGTCCGGAGATCGCAAAGGCCATCGCAGCGCTCGGCGATGGGAAGGTTTCGGAGCTTATCGACCTTGACGGATGGGGCTTCATAGTGAAGAAGGAGTCCTCCACCGCCGCCAAGACCATGACCTTCGAGGAGGCATACGACAAGATTTCCTGGAACGTGCGCAATGCCGCCGCCAAGAAGGCATATGACGAGTGGATGGCCCGACTGAAGGAGGATGCCTTCATCAAGGTGTATCCGATGCCCAAGGAATGAACCTTACAAGCCCATCGCAGGTCAAGGATTGGTGCATCAGGAACGACTTCCATCCGAACCGGGTGCTTGGTCAGAACTTCCTGATCGACCGCAACGCCCTTGACGCGATTCTTGATTCTGCGCTTGAAAAGTCCGCTGAAGGCGTCCCGGTTCTGGAGATAGGTCCGGGCCTTGGCGTTCTGACCGAGGGGCTGCTTGGGCGCGGCTGTGCGGTTACGGCAATTGAGAAGGATCCTGTATTGGCGGATCGGCTGAAGGCATCCCTTGGCGATCCGGAGCGGCTTACCGTTCTTAAGGGCGATGCGCTAGACTTCATCAAGCAGGGAGCCTGCGACGGCTTTCCCATGATGGTGTCAAACCTGCCGTACCAAGCCGGCACTCGCATACTGATAGAACTGGTGGAGAGGGTCGGGCAGGGTGCCGCGCCCGAAACCATCGTAGTGCTGCTGCAGACCGAGGTCGCCGAACGGCTGGCGGCCAAGGAGGGTTCGAAGACTCGCGGCTTGGCTGGCGTGCGCGTCCAGCTCGACTATGATGTGACCATCGTCCGAAAGGTGGCGGCAAGCTGCTTCTGGCCGCGTCCGGAGATTGGTTCGACAGTCGTCCGGCTTGTGCGGCATCACCGCAACGATGGCGTAGGGGAGGATGTGCGCCGCACGTTCCGTCAGCTCACAAAGCAGGCGTTTGAGCACCGTCGCAAGCAGCTGGGCAGCATATTCAAGGGCGTGATCGTGTCGACTGCGCGCGCCGAAGAACTATCGAATGAAGATTGGCTGGAATTGTGCTATAATCTCCAGCCATGAAAACGCAGGATATCTTCTGGAACCGCGCGGCCGAGACAATGAGTCGCGATGAGTATTCAAAAGTGCAGCTTGAGGGGCTGCAGAAAAGCCTTCGCCGCGTGTGGCAGAACGAGTTCTACCGGGAGCGGCTCAAGAAGGGCGGAGTGGGGAATCCCGAGGAGATCAAGTCCCTGGACGACCTTACTCGTCTGCCGTTCTTCACGAAGGAGGACTTCCGCGAGGCATATCCCCTCAAGATGAACTGTGTGGACCGGCGCGATCTGCTTGAGTTCCACATGTCTTCTGGCTCCACTGGAACCCCTGTGGTGATGGCATATACGAAGAATGACCTGAACCAGTGGGCGGAGTGCATGGCGCGCTGCTTCACGATGGCTGGGCTGCAGAAGGGCGACACGTTCCAGATTATGCCGACGTTCGGCCTCTTCAACGGCGGATTTGGCTGCTACCACGGATGCCGTAAGGCGGGGCTCTTCTGCGTTCCTGCGTCTTCCGGAAACACTGAGCGCCAGATCAGGCTCATGCGCGATTTCCGCACGAAGGGTTTCTGCTCGGTGGTGTCGTACGTGCCGCGCCTCATCGAGAAGCTTGATGCCGAGGAGAAGGGCGACCACGATATCCCGTCGCTCCGTATCGGCATCTTTGGCTCCGAAACGTTCTCCGACGAGATGCGGCGGCGGATCGAGAGCCGTCTGCACATCGAATGCTTCGACATCTACGGCATGACGGAGACCGGCGGCATCGGCACCACGGGCCAGGACTGCAAGGCGCATGAGGGCATCCATGTGTGGGAGGATCAGTACATCACGGAGGTCATCGACCCCGCGACAGGCAAGCCTGTGCCGGATGGCGAGTACGGCGAGGTGGTGTTCACCTCGCTCACGCGCGAGGCCATGC
>CAMPAA010000262.1 GCA_946631345.1 uncultured Verrucomicrobiota bacterium | reverse complement strand
ATGCCATCCCTTAGCCGCTCCGCAGCCCCTCAAATCGCCGTTCGGCCACAAATCCAGCGAATTGTGGGACGGATTGCGGGTTCGTGGGCTTTCGTGTGCCGCGCAGGCGGCGTTTCGTGTCGGGCGATTCGCCGCTCTCGCCCGCTTTCGTGGTCGCGCGTATGCGCCCTGCCAATGGCGCGATTGGCATCCGTCACTCCCAGCCGAACCGGACCGTTTCACCGGCGGAAAGGCGCGCGACTGCATCGGCTGCGCGGTTGCGCACCTTGTCGTTTGCGACGCCTCTGAGCTTCTGGAGCACCCTGAGCGCCTCGGCGCGGCGGCCAGTGTTGGCGAGAGCCAGCCCGAGGTTGAGCATCGAATGGACGTTCGAGTGGGTGCGGCGCGGCGCGACCAATGCCGCAGAGAAGCACTTCACCGCCTGGGCGTCGTCCCCTTCGCGCATTGCGGCGATTCCGAGGGCGTCAAGCATCATGCCGCCCCTGTCGAGGGCCGCATCGTCTGCGACGGCGCGCCCCAGGCGCTTCACCTCCTCAAAATCCCCGTCTGCACCACGGCATGCGAGCGAATATGCCAACACGTCCGCCGTCTGCTGGCTTGGCCTCAGCGAAAGGCTGCGCTTCATCATGGCGATTCCTTCGTCCATCCTGTTCTGCCGCGCGCACAGTTCGCATCCGACCACGCGCAAGGCCCGCCAATGGTCGGGGTCGTACCGCAGCACGCGCGAATAGGCGAGGGCGTCGGTTGAGAACGAACGCACTACCGGCAGCAGCACGGCCGTTTCCGCCGCGAGCGACGCCACGGCGAAGGCCGCCGCCGCAAATCTGGCGCCACGCGCCCGAATGCGCGACAGGACGACGGCAACCGCCAGCGACACGGCTATGGCGGGAAGGTACGTGTAGCGGTCGGCATACGCCTTGTCGCCCGTTACGCCGAGAAGCCCCAGGACAGGCAAAAGCGCGATGGCGAACCACCCGCACAAGAAAAGCGGCAGACGGCGTTCGGGGCGATTGCGCACCATCCGCGCAGCAACCACGGCACCGGCAGTCGCCGCCACCAATACGGACAGCCCGAGCGCGCCGTCGAGCGGCCATCCGTTGAACGCGGCGCGGTAGTCCATGTGTATTCCGGCGGGCACGAACGTGTGGGCTATGTAGAGACCCATGGATACGGCGGCGTTCAGCAGCCGCCACCCAACCGTGGTGTCGCCGATATCGACGCGCGCCATGCCTGTAGGGTTGGTCTGGGAAACGACGGCTATGGCCCCCACGAAAAGCGACACCAGAAAGAGAGGCGCATACTGGCGCACACGCATCCGCCTTTCCGGGACGAACGACATGTGCATCAGCAGCGCCAGAAGTGGAAAGCATACGGCTGTGGGCTTCGCCAGGCACGACAGGCAAAACATCCCGAGCGAAGCGATGTAGCGCACAGCACCTCCCCTTTCGAGATATGCCACCCATGCGAACCCCGCCAGCAGCGCGAAGAGCGTCCAAAGCTCCTCCTTTCGGGAGGCGACCCATGCGACGGCCTCCGCCCGCATGGGATGGAGGCTCCAGAGCAGCGCGCCCAGCAGGCACGGCCAAACCAGGTGTTCCCTCTCGCCGCCGACGATCCTTTTCGCCGCCATCATAATGAACAGGAACGCAAGCGCGGCGTTGATGCCATGCAGAAAGACGTTGACCCCGTGGTGCACGAACCACCCGCCGCCGAGCAGCGACACGTCGGCCATGTATGTGATGTATGTGAGCGGCATCCATATCCCGCCGTTCCCGACATCGCTGAACGCGCGAAGCAGATTGCCTGCGCCGAGACCATCCTTCACGAACGCGCAACCATACGTGTAGCCCCAGTCGTCCAGATGGAGATGGCCGCCAGTGACGGCACCGGCGAACGCGCCGACCGTCAGCAGAAAGGCACCGGCGGCGGCGACCTTGGCAGAAACGGACAGGCCGTTTGTTTCTTCTCTGCGCTCCACTTCAGCAATCACCTTACGTTTGGCAAACGCGCGCAATTATACCACATCCTCGCGGCAGACATGCCCGGCGTGTGGTATAATTCGCGCCATGTCACAGGAATGGAACATCAGGAGCCGCGGGCACGTGTGCTCGATATGCGGCAAGGGGCTGGTGGACAAGGCCCCGGTTGTGAGCGTACTTCATGAACAGCCGGACGGCTACGAGCGGCTGGACTGCCATCCGGAATGCTGGAAGACGGCACCGCGCGACTGGGAGCCGTTCAGCTCATGGGAGGGCGTGTACGCCGCGCCGCCGCCTCCAGACAAGAAGGAGACGCTGAAGAAGGAGACCGCCGACGAGCTTCTGCGCCATCTCATCTCGCTCGACGACCCAGCGATGAAGACCGTGGTGTACGTCCTTGCGGTGATGCTTGAACGCTCGAAGATACTCGTAGAGCGCGACGCAAAGGAACAGCCCGACCGCACGATCATCCGCATCTATGAGCACAGGCGAACGGGAGAGTCTTTCATAGTTCTCGACCCGCGCATCAGGCTTGAGAACCTCGGCGACGTACAGACCGAAGTCGTCGCGCTCCTGTCCGGCACCAAAACCCTCGGCGAAGTGTCTTCCGAGGCGGAGGCTGCCGCGAACAAGGCCGATGATGCGGTTACGCCGCCCGCCGCCAACGAGTGAACCTCTACGTCCACTTCCCGTTCTGCAGGAGCAAATGCGCCTACTGCGCGCTCCATTCAAGCGCACGCCATACGGCGGAAACGCGGCAGGCGTACGTGGAGCGCATCGTCGGCGACATCGACCGACTTTTCGGGGCGACGCACCGGGGCGAGACGATATCCACGCTGTATTTCGGCGGCGGAACGCCGGCTCTCTGCGACCTTCAGCCCGTTCTCGGCAGGCTCGCTCCGCACCTTTCGCCGACAGCCGAGTTCACCGTGGAGCTGAACCCGCTGGACGTCACGCCACGGCTTCTGCGCCAGCTCAGGTCAGGCGGCGCAAACCGCCTCTCGATGGGCGTGCAGAGCCTTGACGACTCCGTGCTCGAATCTATGGGACGGGTCCATACCGCCGCACAGGCCAAGGCGGCCTGGCACATGATTCGCGAGGAGGGGTTCGGCAACTCCGGCATCGACCTCATCTGCGGATGGCCGCGCGTGCGAAGCGGCACCACATCAGACGCATGGCGGCGCACGTTGGACGAAGCGGCGAAGCTCAGGCCAGACCACTGCAGCGTCTATGCGCTGATACTTGAACCCGGCACGCGCCTTGCCGCCGACGTCAAGAGCGGCCGCATTACCCTGCCATCTGACGATGAGGCGCTCGCGGAGCTGGCGGAAGCGGAACGGGCTCTCGCCTCGGCGGGGCTTGAGCGCTACGAAATATCCAGCTTCGCAAGACCAGGCATGGAATGCCGCCACAATCTGGCGACATGGCGCGGCGAGGACTACATCGGCATAGGCGACGGTGCATGCAGCCGCGAAGGGAACGCCGTGTCGCGCGTCATCTTCCGGCTTCGGCTCATCAAGGAAGGGTTCAGTCCCGCACAGGCGGCGAACGACTTCCCCGAGCTCGCGCCTCGCGTCAGGGAATGGTGCGCCACGCTCGACCGTTTTTCAGCCGAAGGCCTGCTTTCGTCAAGCGGCGGTTTCTACCGGCTCACGCCGCGCGGCACGGAGGTGTGCGACACGATCCTTGCCGAACTCGTGTAGCGGATGGGGAAAGCCAAGGCTTGCGACAAACGGCGGCACGATTTCAGACAGATTTTAACGCGCCGATTTCGACATCGTTTTTCGCGGCGCTCTTGTTCCCAAACGTCAAATATTGTATAATATGTTATGTTTTCCTTGGGGGTATT
>CAMPAA010000261.1 GCA_946631345.1 uncultured Verrucomicrobiota bacterium | reverse complement strand
TTCGCTGACGGCTTCGCCGGACTTGACGAAATCCTCAAGAAAGCAGAACGCATCACGGTGTCCGGTAGCCTCCAGATGGTCTTTGAGTGGCTTTTCGCCGACTGTCATCCCGGAAAGAACCATCGCCGTTTCGCTGAGAGTGAGCGTGTTACCCTCTATCGCATTTGACGAGTAGGTGTAATCGACGAGAAACGCATTTCGCAACTGCTCGCGTTCTCCGTCTGTAAGTGGACGCTTGGCGGCAAGTTGCTCTTTGAGCGAATCGATCTGGGCAATAGCTCCGCGCAGCGTGACAGGAATTCCAAGGCCGCGCATCGTCCGCCCGTCACGCGGTTTTTCAGCGGAAACTGGAATCTTCCAGAGTTTTCCGCTTCGTATCGCGCCGGAGATTTGTCCGTTTTCGCACAAAACGCGCACCCGCCGGTCGGATATCCCCCACCGGCTCGCAGTCTCTTCGCTTGAAAGATATACTATTCCGTATTCATTCATGCATCACATGATATCACATTTGCGGAACGATATCAATTGGCGACCGCGCGCAAATACGCGGCGTATCATTCCGCAAACGCCCTTCCCGAAGCTCTATTTTCGTGCCGGTTACAGTTCTTTGACGCGGAGGTACTTGAAGTGGACGGCCTTGCCGCCATGGATGCCCTGCAGCGCTATGCGGCCATGCATCGGGATGGTGCCGAGCGCCGGGAAGCCTTCATGCCACTTCGGTACGCGCGTGCCGTCCGGGTTGAAGAGGGGATCCTTCCAGTCCGCAAGGTCCACATTGACGACCTCCTCGCCATTCACGACGATGCGGATGTGGGAGCCTTCGCACCAGCAGGTCATGCGGTTTAGGACTCCGGCCGGAAGCGAGGCGATCTTCTTTGGCGCGCAGCGTCCGTAGATGGCACCGGTCAGCTGATACGGCACCTCGTTAGTGTACATGAGGTGGTGGTCGTCGAGAATCTGCACCTCGAACTTGTACTTGGGGTGGTCGGTGTCGTAGAGGAACACGCCGCTGTTGGCGGTGGGGTCCATCACGTAGGCCAGATCGAGCACGAAATTGCGGTAGTCCTTCTTGCTGAAGAGCGTTTCCTTCGTGCCGGGGGTCAGGAACCCATCCTCGCCCCACGCCCATCCTGGCTTGGCGCACTCGGCGTTTGAGAGATCCCTGTTGAACACGTCCTCCCATCCGGCGGAGTCGGGATGCGGGCATGTGGCGCATCCGCCCAGGAGAAGAGCGGCGGACACCATCGCGAGGAGCGTTGTGCGTTCAGTTGCGGTCATTGTTTTTGGTCCTTTCCTTTTTTGGTCTGTGAAACGTTCATCGGTCGCCGGTTGCGGCGGCGCGCGCTCCGCCCCGCTTAGGCGCGGGAACCGAGACTGCGAACACGGCGCAGTCGCTCTCCGTGCCGGAATAGAGCGCCAGCAGATGCCTGTCGCCCATGCTCACGGCGTTCACGTTTCCGGCGTCGTAGGCGCGCTTCTCACCGCCTTCGGCCAGAACCTCCGGTTCGGGCCACTCCATCGGCCTGCCGAAGATGGCGTTGGCGTCTGCCACGCGGCGCTTGAGCAGCTTCGCGCCGCGCTGGTAGTAGTAGTTCGAGACGAGTCCGGTGGCGGGGTCGTAGACGAGGCTCGGCGTGGACTCCAGCACGTCCGCGATGTTTGTCCTGCGGCACTGCCATGTTGCGCCGCCGTCCGTCGATGTGAGCTGGAACTGCGGCTTGCCGCCGCCCTCCGAGCGGGCGACGGCGAGTATGCGGCCGCCGCCAATGTGCACCGCGCTCTGCTCCGTGGGCCAGTCCTTCTTCGCGAGGTCGGCCCCCACCGTGTTCTGCCTCCAGGTGCGCCCGCCGTCTGCACTCGTGAGCGTGCCCCAGTGGTGGCCGTTCTCCTCCTTGCGGTAGTTACCCGCAAACCAGAGCGACATCAGCCCCACGCCCGGCACGCTGAACGCGTCCGTCACCTGCATCGGCATTGGCGAGAACGACGGGGACGAAATGCGCTCGAACGAGATGCCGTCAACGGTGCGGTAAAGGTCGTGCCCCTGCTTGCGCCCCCAGCGGCGCACCCACAGCAGCATCGCGCCGGATGAGTCGAGCCCCTTGCCGATGGTGACCTCGCCGAGCGAGGGGTCGTTCACCACGCAGACCTCCGGCCCCCACGTCCTGCCGCCGTCGGAGGAGGTGCGCGCATACACTCCGCGCCTGCCCTCGCCGATGGTGTGGGCCGAGCCGCGGCTGTATGCGCAAACGGCCTTGCCGCCGACGGTCTGCACCATGGGCCACGAGTTGTAGGATGGCGGCGGCTGGACCTCCGACACCTCCGCCGGGCCGCGCGGCGACATCCGCGCCCCAGATGCTGCCGCGCCGCATGCGACGGCCAGCGGCAGGACGAGCGAAAGCCTCATCATGCGCCCTCCAGGTCTATCTTGTCAGCCGTGTAGATGAGGCGGAAGTCGGGATGCCGCCAGAGGTAGGATGCCGGAAGGAACGGAGTTGGGCGGCCCTTTGAGATGATGGCCTTGAGCGGAGCAGTCTGCTCCTCGAAGCAGGCCAGCAGCAGACACTGCCGAGCGGCGAGAATCGGGGCCATGCCCATGGTGGCGGCGAAGCGCGGCACGAGGGACGAATCGCCGCCGGCCGTCACGTGTGTGTTCTGCTCGATGGTCTCCTTGGAGAGCGGCAGTACGCGCGTCGGCAGCCTGGCGAAGTCTTCGACCGCGATCTCATCCTCCCGCATGGGCTCGTTGAAGGCGATGTGGCCGTTGAAGCCAATGCCGAGAAGCTGCAGGTCGAGGCCGCCCGCCGCCGCGATGGCGGGATCGTAGGCGTCCGGCGCGGCTGGATCGGGGAAGTGGGCGTTCTCCTCGCGGAATCCGAGCGCGGGGTCGAACTTCCCGAAGAGCTGTTCGTGCATGTAGCGCCAGTATGAGAGCGGGTGGCTGTGCGGAACGGCGGTATGGCCGTCGCTCGCGTACTCGTCGAGGTTCCATGTCGAGAGCAGCGACAGGTCCGCCCTGGCGCGGTTGAACTTCTCAGCCAGCTCCGCGTAGAGCGTGATCATCGTGTTGCCGGTGGCGAGGCCGAGATTGAACCGCTCGCCCTTCGCAAGTTTCGCCATCGCAGCCTCGAACAGGATAGAAGCCCCGACCGAGCTCATCCCCGCATAGTCCCTAACTGATTCCAATGTCATCCTATTCTCTCCTTTGCCGCGTAGTGTACCACAATTCGCCGCCGGCGGCACGCCTGTCATATCAGGAAAAACACTTCGCGGCGGTGCCGGCTTCTCGTCTCGCACCGCCGCGAATGGCCCTGCGTCCCGGCTCCCTACCGGAAGCTTAACACTATCCCGTCGGGACGCCACCTCCAGGTGAGGCGCACCTTTGCGGCACCCGTTCCGGCTGTGTAGGTATAGGACGCGCCGGCATGGTAGGCGGGAGCGCCCCACTCTCCGAGGGTTTCATCCCACTCCTCTATGGTGTAGCCAACGACCGGACGCACCTTGCCCGCCTTGGCATCGTTCGCGGCGGAGGCCGTGAACGTGTATCGGCCCTCCACGAGATAGTCGCCAAGCCCTTCGCCGTCGAACTCGGCGAACTTTCCGGTCACGGTAACGTTGTGCGGCGGCTTGCCCCCCTTGAAGCGCGCCTCGTCAACCATGCGGTTGTGCTCCAGCTCCTCGTCAAAGAGCGAACGGGTGTAAACGCGTATCGCTTGGATCTTGCCCGTCAAGCGGCGCTCGTCAACATACGTAGTAGCATCATCCCCTTCATTGTACACGCCGCCGATGTAGAACGGCTGGTTATTGAACTGGCCCCACCACTTGCGCCATG
>CAMPAA010000260.1 GCA_946631345.1 uncultured Verrucomicrobiota bacterium | reverse complement strand
AAGGGTTTTGCCAGTGCCTCTATAAACTCTGAGAGCAGCTTGACTGCGTGGAGACCCTGCGAGGGGTTGTGGGTTTGGATTTCCAAGTGTCCAATCGCGCAGGGTGTGTCCCCACAAGGTTCAGGGGCGCTATCGCACAGAGTCTGTCCCCAAACTCCAGCCCCACAGAAAACGCGCACCTTGCAGGGCCTGTCCCCGTAGTTTCCATAATTTGGCTCACAGCACAAACAACCATGCCATTTGGACGAGGCTTACTATGCCATTTGGACGAAGTTCACTATGCCATTTGGACGAAACTCACTATGCCATTTAGATGAAATCCTTCGGCATCGACTTCGCCTTCAGGTTCGGTTTCGCCGAAAATAATTCAAAAAAGATTGCAGGGTGCGACATCCGGACATCGCACCCTGCGATGCAAAAAGCCCGCTTTTGCCCCCTAAAATCGCCCTTCTCGCCCTGCGCACTTGTGGCGCCAAAGCTCTGCGAAGGCGCATCATCGCGCCGCCGCTCCGCTCATGCCCTGAACCACCCAGCCCTCACCTTCCGGCTTGCCGAGACGACTTGCCTGCCGTAGCTTTTTATCGTGCCGTAGCTTCAGCGAAGGCAGATGGCGAAGGCGGAAGCTTTAGCGTAGGCTGGCTGCCGAGCCGACTTGTCCGCCGTCTTGACCGCCATAGCGCAAAGCGCGGCGGCGGTAGCATCGGCGAAGGCGGAAGCTTTAGCGTAGGCTGGCTTGCCGAGCCGAAGCTTTAGCGTAGGCTGGCATTATGGCCGCAAACACAAGCACACGGAAAAATGTATCGGCACCATCGTTGATCGCATCATACGCTCTCAAGAGCAATATGCGTAAGCACAGCCTTGATTTCATCGTCCGTCGGTGGATCATCAACAAGATACTCAACCTTTTCCGTATAATCTACATCTGCAAAATAGGAAAGCTGAGCGCGAAACAATTTTTCCGAAAACAACTCCCCAAACAGTTCCACTGATTTCACCACCACCTCTGGCAGAGAAAAATGCATCGTAAGAAGGAAATACAGATCGACATAATCCTTCCATTTCGAGCGACGACCAAGAGCGTACGCCTTCATTGCGGCCAAAGAAATAAGGGATGGCATGCGAAACACATCCCTGAAGCGATACTCTGGAACGACAGGGAACGGATACTGGAAAAAAGTCAGCTTAACGCCATTGACAATCACATTCATCTGCTCTTCCACACGCCGCGTCACCTGATAGTCGAACCCAGCGGCGACAATTCGATCCAAATTTCTCTTGTGGTTGAGCATTGTCGGCTTGAACATGTCAAAATCTACGGAGCGGCGATGCCCTATGTGCAAGGCGATCGCAGTTCCGCCAACGAGATAGTACTCACGCCGGAACTGGGCCAAAAACGGCAAAAGCCCCTGCTGGGCCGCATTTAGAATATTCTCATGCATATGGCTTAAGCGCAAGGGAGAAGAAGTTGCGGATTTCGGGGTAGTAGTTGCCGACCTGCCGACCATTCGCAGAGAAAAAGACCTGCGCGACACGCTTGGGCGTCAAAACACGCTTAAGATCGCGGAAGTCATCAAGCGTTCCGTAGTTCAAAATCGTTTCGACCAGCAATTCATCACTGACATCACGCTTTTCCTTTTCTGGCGTGTACCAGAAAAGGTCGCGATGTTCATTAATGAACCTCTCCCTCCTTCTTGTCATACCTCGTATTATACCACATATCGGCGTATTCGTGGTGAACAAAACCCGCAATGCCTCACTGCGGCAAAGGGTGTGTCCCCACAAGATTCCGGCAACTAATTGTAGCCAGGCACGTCCTGCACTACCGATGCCTCCACACCGACCGGTGTTTCCTTCGGAACGACCGTTCCGCCATCATTGGCTATGGTACCGACGGAATACCAGGACTCAAGTGCGTCAGCCAGTCCGTCGCGCCATGATTCAAGAACCGACACATCCTGTGTGTAATGGGTAAGATCCCGGATAACACCCGCCGGCACCGGCAGCACGGCGCGGGCGGCACGGCTCCAGGCATCGTCCCGCCCATGCGCCGCGAGACGGCTCTCCAGCAGTTTCACGTAGGCGAAATCCTCCAACCCGTCGCGGAGACATTCAAGACGTAGCGTGGCGAGCGGAATCCCGTCCGGCCCCGTACAGGTCAGGGAGCCGTCGCCGTGGAAGTTGCCGAAACTGCGTGGATTCCAGTCCGTGAACGGCCCTGACGTGATGCAGTTCGTTGCATTCCAGATGGAGCTTTGGTAGTAGAGGAAACCGTCGGGCCGATACTTCGCAGTCTGTGCGCCCATGAACAGCCGGAACGGAAGCAGCGGATATTCGACGAACACGTTGGCGTACGGATCATTCTTGTTGCAGGCGAAGTACCAGCACACGCGCCTCCCCTCCCGGCGCGCCGCCATGGCCTTCTCCAGATTGAACTTGTCTGGCTGCGGCGTGAACCAGTCAATGCAACCAAGCGGCGTGCCTACGCCGAAATCGTCATCGTATGCGGTCGTGGCGATGGGCACCCCCGGTAATTCGCGTTTCATCTCCTCCACGGCCCATCGGAGACAGGGGAAGTATTTCCTCTCCACCTCGTCGGCACCGTAGATGTAGGCCTGACCGAGAAGGCCCTCCTCCTTCGCCGCCTCGTATGCCCTTTTCAGGCGGGAAAGCGTCTTCTTCCGCCAAGCCGCCTTCGCCGCGTCCGTCAGCTCGTGAGGGAAGTCCCAATAGCCGAGGTTGAACACGCCAAGCCGTCCCTGCGCCCTGAGCCGCTTGAGCATGTCGAACTGCGGGACGCTGTGCGGCGCATAGCTGTAGAGGCTTCCGAACGTGATGCCATAGTCGGCCAGGAAGTCGCACCATTCCGTGCGGTGCCTTTTCCAAGCGTTGACGGGATAGTCTGGACTCTCCCTCAGGGCCGTGATCTCGGCGGGGGAGAGCTCGATATGCAGACAGCGGCTGCACGGGCTGAAGGTGACGGCTACCGGCAGCGACGGCGTGCGCGGCAGCGTGAAGCCGTTGACCCGAACAGAAAGCGGGAACGAGACCGTGTCCGCGCCGATGGCGGATACGGAGACCTGCCCCTCGTAGATGCCTGGGGGCAGACCCTCCGGCGCATGGACACGCATAAGAAAGCTCTGTGCGTCATCCTCGGCCACGTCAACTGCGGGCAGAAAGTCGAGTATCGGATCCGGCCACCAGCCGCAGTCGGGCTTTACGTCCCGCCCGTCGGCGGACAGCAGCGAATAGGGCGGAGGATTGGCGGTCCTGACATAGCCGACCGGCACCACACAGATGTTCTCCTGCGGAAACACCTGTCCTTCGCCGGAGCCGCCGGGCAGGCGCCGCCGGAGCGGGGAGGCGGCCACGCGCACCTGCTTCAGACCTTTCCATGCCGGCACAACTATTATCTGGAGGTTCTCGTGCTCGCCGCGCGCCAAGCGCATGGACAGGTTTGTCGCCGGCGGAACCGCCACCGGCTGGCGGGGCCTCACCTTGACGGCGGAGGATTCCGAACCCACGAGAAAATCGTCCGTCCGCTGACCCGCCGCACGGCACGCCTCGGCGAACGTCGCCTTTGCAGCCCGACACCGTTCGCGTCGCCGCACCTCGGCCACAAACTCCCGCTCGTGCACCATTGCGCGCAAAGCGGGCAACTCAGGGTCATCCGTAAGGGGAGGTGCCTCCTCGCCAGGTTTCAGCAGCATCGTCCGCAGAATGCGGGCATCAAGGTCAAACGGACGCGTTGCGAAGAAATGTATGCGGCCGACATGACTGCGGACGCTCTTGGGCAACTGCGACAGCCGGATCGTCCAACGGCACGTCTGCGCCGGGCGTGGGACGCATGCGAAAGGCTTGTCGGTGGTCTGAACCCGGCCTGTCGGCGCGGCCAGAAAACACCTGAGGCTG
>CAMPAA010000259.1 GCA_946631345.1 uncultured Verrucomicrobiota bacterium | reverse complement strand
GGGATTGAGAAAGCCGAGGGAATAGCCCTGCGGCAGAAGCTTCGCGCGAAGCGCATCGGCGGGAGGGCGGCTGTCCCCAGCCGCCGTTCATTCGGCACAAATGGCCATGCGGCCTATCTCCGCCGGACAAACGGCGCTTGGACATATTCCTCGGCGGCCCCGAAACGGTCGAATGCGCAGTCAAGCGTGTCGGCAGCATGCGAATCCGAACTGAGGATGAATTTCACCCCGCGTTCGCGCAAAAGCGTGCGGAACTCCGCAGACGGATAGGCATCGTCCATCCAGCCGCGTGAAATGGCGCCTGTGTTTACCTCGACAAGCTTGCCTGAAGCCGCAATGGCGTCCGCCGTGATGGATAGTTCATCAATGTACCATGCCGCCGACTCGTCGTAGTACGGATGTTTCGCGTTGAACTTGCGTACAAGGTCCGGATGGCCGACAATGTCGAAATCAAAGAGTCGCACCATATCCCGCTCCTGCGCAAAATAGGCGCGGAGATACGCCTTCACATCGCCGCCGAAATGCGCCGTCAGACCTTCCTTGAGCAAAGTCGGCGAATGGTCCACAGGCACACGCGCACCGTCCGGAGCGATGACATAGTGTACCGATCCGATGATATAGTCGGGGGAAAAGACCGAATACCGCATGCGGTCCGGGTCAGTGGTGCCAGGGATGTAATCCGCCTCCACGCCGCACAGCACATTTATCCGGCTCTCGTATTTAGCCGCCAGCGCGCGTATGTCGGCGAAATAGTCCGCAAGTTTAGCGGCAGGCACAGTGCAAGCGTTGTCATCGGGATAGGTTGAATGTGACGAGAACCCAATCGCGTCAAAGCCCTTGTCTATGGCTGACCGGATCACCGTTTCGGGATCGTCCTTCCCGTCGCACCAGATGGTATGGGTATGGTAGTTTGTCTTCATGACCGCCTCACTGATCCAAAGAGGTTTCCGTCATAAACGAACGGGCGACATTCCACGGAGCGCTCTTGAGCTTGCGCATCTGCACCGAAAGCGAAATCCGGCGGCGCTCCAGCTCATCATCTCCACGAATCGGCATCGCCCCCAGACGTCGGCGCACCGCATCAGTCCACAGACGCCTGAGAAAATCCTCCAGTATCCGGCGCGGCTCAAGCTCCGAAAGCGCGGCTCGCTCCTTGGCAATGAATATCTTCTCGAGGTATCGTACGTCCGCGCCGGTGAGAGTGCTGCTGAGACCCGCCATGGCATCCATTTCCCCTCGGGTCTCACGCACGTACGCATCCGTGAAAGTGTAGGTGAATCTGCATGAGAAGAGTGCGGCTGGTGCGTAGGATTCAAGCATATCCGCCAAGAGGCCGTCCGGTCCGTTCCCGTAGAGGAACTCCATGAAAGCCATCTCGGCTTCCGGAGGCGGATTGTTCGCCGGATCGGAGGCATCCTCGGATTGCTGCCGCGCGACGGTTGACGGGCTGTCCTGTGCGTCCGAGGATCCGCCGTCGTGCGGCGCGTCCTCCGGCACCGGCTTCTGGGACGATTTCGCCTGAACATGCGCAACATCCATCTTCTCCATGTCCTCCTCAAGCGCGGCGACAGGTATTTTCAGAAGTTCGGAGGCCTCATGGAGCAGACCGGCGCGCATTACGCTGCCGGAACAGCGCTTGACAAGCTCAAGCACTGCGCGGCCCGCACGGTAGATAGCATCGTATGAATCGGGGTTGGGCTCTGCCTCGCGAACGATGCGCACCTGGAACGCCACGATGGATTCGGCCTCGTCAAGGCATGCCTGGAACGCTCCCGGACCTTTCGTGCGCAAAAGCGAATCAGGGTCGTCATCCGGCGGCATTCTGGCGACACGCACCGCCATCCCTGCCGCCAACATAGCTCCTCCGGTTCGGATCGCAGCCTTTCGCCCAGCGGCATCGCCATCGAACACCAGCACGGCGGCATCCGCCACTTTCTTGAGTATCTGCACATGCTCCTCGGTGAACGCGGTTCCCTGCGATGCAATGGCCCGGTCGAAACCGCAGGCATGGCAGCGAATCACGTCTATCTGCCCTTCACAGACTATGGCTTCGCGTATCGGCTTGGCGTTCGCTATCTTCCCGGCGGCGATGTCGAACGCATAGAGAACGTTAGACTTCCTGAAGATGATCGTCTCAGGCGAGTTCACGTACTTGCCGCCGCGCATCTTCGACTTGTCCGTTTCGAGCGTTCGCCCTGAAAAGCCGATAACGCGGCCGGAACGGTCCCGTATCGAGAACATGAGTCGCCCTGCGAACGGAGAGAACCATCTGCCTCCCTGGTAGCGCGGCGGCTTGATCACGCCCGCCGACTCCAGCTCCGCAGCCGTAAACCCGTGCTTATCCGCCCATGTCAGCATGGATTCTGCCCGCATCGGGGCATAGCCAATCTGGAATCGCTCAACCACTTCGGGCGACAGATCGCGCGCCGCGAGGTAGTTCCGCGCCGCGACGGCCTCCTGCGCCTTGCACAGGCACCTCTGGTAGAACGCCGCCAGCTCGGCGTGGAGCTGTATGAGCCGCTTGCGCTCTGCCGCCTGCGGATCTGACTTTTCCTCGATTGCGATGTTCGCCGCCGCTGCGAGCTTCTTGGCAGCCTCAATGAACGTCAGCCCCTCGTACTTCATCACGAACTTTATCGCATCACCGGATTCACCGCACCCAAAACAGTGGTATAACCCCCTTGCCGGCTGTATGTTGAAGCTCGGAGTCTTTTCATGATGAAACGGGCAGCAGGCCTTGTAAGACCCACCTGCCCGTTTCAACTGAATCCCATAACTCGCGATCAGGTCGGCAAGGTCCGTGCGGACCTTGATTTCCTCAATCGTGGATTCCGGGATGCCGAAGGCCATCGCTGACCCCCACCGGCCTTATTCTTCAGCCTCGGCCGCCTCTTCAGCCTCGGCCGCCGCTTCGGACGCCTCCTCGGCCACGAGAGCCTCTGGCGTCGCCTCAGGCGTGGCGAGCTGAAACGCTTCACCGTCGTCGTCGTCGTCCTCGTCGTTCGGCGGCGGAACACTGCCGAAGAGCGCGTCAAGCTTCGCCTTCGCCTCCCTGCGCAGCTCCTCCATCTCTTCATCGGAGATGGGCTCGCAGAGCGGCACCAGCTTGAGGTAGCGGTGCAGCGGGAAGCCTGTGCCGCCAGGGATCAGGTGACCAAGTATCACGTTCTCCTTGAACCCGCGCAATTCGTCGACACGCCCCATCGTGGAGGCTTCAGTGAGCACGCGCGTGGTATCCTGGAACGATGCGGCCGAGATGAAGGAATCCGTCTCGAGCGCGGCCTTCGTGATGCCGAGCAGCGCAGGCTGAGCCTCCGCAGGGCGGCGGCCCTCCATCATCATCTGGTCGTTCACGCGAAGGAACGTCTGGCGCGTGACCTGTTCGCCCCACAGGAAGTCCGTGTCGCCGGGGTTCGTGATGCGAACCTTGCGCAGCATCTGGCGGACGATTATCTCAATATGCTTATCGTTAATCTCCACGCCCTGCAGACGGTACACCTGCTGCACCTCGTCAACGAGATACTTCTGAAGTTCCTGCGGACCAGAGACCTCAAGGATCTCCTGCGGGATGATCGGACCTTCGGTGAGCTGCTGGCCTTTCTTCACGCGGTCGCCCTTGAACACGACGATCTGCTTGCCCATCGGTATCATGTGCTCCTCGACCTGGCCGGTAACGTCGTCGACGACCTTCACGCAACGCTTGCCGCGCGTGTTCTCGCCGAACTCGACAATGCCTTCGATCTTGGATATCTCGGCTGCGTCCTTTGGCTGGCGCGCCTCGAACAGCTCTGCCACGCGCGGAAGACCACCCGTGATGTCACGAGTCTTCGCCGCCTCGCGCGGCGTCTTGGCGAGCAGCATGCCAGGAGAGACCTTCATGCCGTCGGTCACCATCACGATGGCGTTCGTAGGAATGTCGTGCT
>CAMPAA010000258.1 GCA_946631345.1 uncultured Verrucomicrobiota bacterium | reverse complement strand
GGCGAGATGGATATGGGTGACGCGAGACCCTTCCAGGTTCCCGGCCTTCGACGACCTCGCGGAAGACCTCAAACTGGCATTCGATTTTGCGGAGGAGCTGCGGCCGAGCATGAAGCCTTGGAGCCGGATCACGCTCGCAAACACGCCGCAGAAAGCCGATGTCAGCTGGACGGCATGGAAGAAGATGCGCGATTTCAGGCGTCCGGAGAAAGGAACCGATTCGGTTACGCTCGGCGTGCGCGACATGCACTACACCTCATGGAGTTTTGGACGGTTCGTGAAGGATCCGGAGGCGTATGGCGGCGAATGCGTGGAGGTGTTCAACGTGCAAGACTACAGCCCGGCGGTTTCGCTCAATTTTGGACACGTGGCGTATGACAAGGATCGCGGTTACGTCGTCCGCTTCCGTGCAAAGGTCGTGAGGGCCAAGGGCGGGAAGGGCGAAGCCTTCAACGCGGAGTTCGCCGGGCGGCGTATCGCCCCCGACGTCTCGGAGGTGGCCGAAGGTTGGCAGTGGTACGAGTTTCCTCGGCGAGGATTGAACGATGCGCACAGATTCTTCATGAAGTGCGGGCGTTTCGCCAACGGAGGCGGGCGTTCCGCCGTTGACGCCGTATTTATCGACCGTCTCGAAATCGTCGCGCAGCCAGAGACGAAGAGGGCCGGAAAATGACGTTTTCTTTTCATCAATCAGGTTCGGGAATCATGTCTGTAAAAATGAAAGTCGGGAAGTCGCTGGGAAGCGTCGCGATTGGGATGACGCTCTGCGTGGCCTTGAGCGCCTGCGCCGAGCCGGTGCGTGGGCCGGAGGCGTGGCTGGAGTTCATGGGCGGGAACGTCCGCAAGGATGGATTGCGTCTTGACCTTGAGGCCATCAAGGATGCGGGAATATCAGGCGTGCAGTTCTTCCACATCAATCGCGGAGGTGCTTGGCCGGAATGCCCTGAACAGATTCCGTGCATGAGCGAGAAGTGGGACGACGTGGTGCGATTCCTTGGAGAGGAGTGCGAACGACTCGGCCTTGCGCTCACGGTGCAGAACTGTCCGGGATGGTCGCAGTCCGGCGGGCCTTGGATAGACCTCGACCACTGCCAGCGCGACATCAAGATGGCGCGTGCCGACTTCACGGGAGGCGCAACGTACCGTATGCCCGACATCCCGGCGAAGTTCAGGGATGCCGATTCGGACTGGCGGGACGTGTGCGTGCTGGCGTTCCCGACGCCTGAAGGGGATGCGCCAGATGCGTTCCTGAAGCCGGCTAAGGTCGAGAAGGACGGCGAGGCGCGCATCTTCCGGTTCGATGCGCCGGTTACGGTCCGCTCGCTCGTGTTGCCGGGCGTTGACTGCTGGAACCACTCCTATGCGTACGAAATGCCGTGGATGCGCATTGCGCTCGATGTGCAGACTCCGCGCGGGTGGTGGGAGGTGGTGAGCTCCCCACTGCCGGTGACGAGCTGGCGCGACTATGTGGAGTCGTTCACGCTCGCCTGCGGCGAGGCGACCGGCGACGTGTGGCGCTTCCGCTTCGAACACGATCTGCCGATAAAGAAATACTGCGAACCGAAGCTCAGTTCCGCCCCGCGCATGACGGACTGGGAGGGCAAGAGCGCACGTGCGCTCCGGTCGTTGCTCTGCGAGCCGCCGTCGCCGCAGGGGAAGGGCTGCTTTGTCGATCCGTCGCGGATATTGGATATCACGGGAAATGCGGCATGGAAGGTGCCGGAAGGGCGGTGGACCGTGATCAGGCTCGGCCACGTGAACGCGAAGCGCGTAAATGCGCCTGCGCCGAAGGAGGCTACTGGCTGGGAATGCGACAAGCTCGATCCGTCTGGCATCGAGGCGAACTTTAAGGGCTACATCGGCAGACTGAAAGATGGCGTGCTGAAAGGGAAGATGCGCGCGATGCTCGTCGACAGCTGGGAATGCTTCGGCCAGACGTGGACGCCGAGGATGGAGGAATATTTCCGGAACGCGAACGGCTATACTTTGCGCAAATGGCTTCCGGCGCTCTTCGGGTGGATTGTGGGTGACCCGGATAGGACGGAGAAGTTTCTGACGGACTGGCGTCGGACAAACGGCGACCTCATTGCGAAAAACTACTACGGGCACATGGCGAAGCTGGCCCATGCCGCAGGGCTGGAGGCGTACTACGAGACGGCGTTCGGCGACATCATCCACGGCGACCTGCTCGAATACTGGAAGTATTCGGACGCGCCGATGTGCGAGTTCTGGTATCCGCACAAGGATAGGCTCGCCGGAGGATGCTGCTGGTACTCCTTTAAGCCGATACGCCCATGCGCATCTGCGGCACACATCTACGGCAAGCGCCGTGTCGTGGCGGAGGCGTTCACGGGTTCGGGCATCCAGTGGGACGAGGACTTCCGAAAGTTGCAGGACGATGCCAACCGGCATTTTGCGCGCGGCGTGACCCATCTTGCGTTCCAGAGCTATACGCACGCCCCTGCGCCGGACGCCTTGCCGCCGGGCGGCTGCATGGGAGGCTTCAACGGCACGCCGTTCACGCGTCTCCAGACATGGTGGAAGCACATGCCGGAGTTTACCGCATGGCTCACGAGGTGCGAGGAGTTCCTTGAGGCGGGCCTTCCGGCGCAGGATGTGCTGTGGTATCTCGGCGATGCCGTCGACCACAAGCCTGACGAGGAATACGACTTCCCTGAAGGCTTCCGCGCCGACTACCTGAACCACGACGTTCTCACAAATCGCTTGACGGTCAAGGACGGCTTTTTCACCGTTCCCGAAGGGACTGTCTGGAAGGTGTTGTGGGTGCCGGACGAACGTTTCATGCTCCCCGCCACGCGCAAGCGGCTCTCTGAGCTTGAAGCGGCGGGCGGCAAGGTTGTGTTTGGCGGCAAGGATGCTCTCGTTAAGGCGCTATCCGGATATGAAAAGGATGTCGCAACTATCCCCGCCCTCGGTGACGGGCCGAGTGAGGACTTCATGTGGATTCACCGCAAGGTGGATGGCTTTGACCGCTATTTTGTCGCTGCGGGGACGAACGGCTGGCGCGGTCGCGTGACGTTCCGCGCGAAGGGGGAAGTGTCGGTGTTCGATCCGGTGACGCTCGAGCGTCGTTCGTGGAAGAACGGAGATGTTCTGGAGATTCCACCGTCGCGTAGCGTCTTCGTGGAGTTTGGGGTGGCCGCTCCTGCGCAGACGGCGCGCGTCGGCATCGGCGTGGCGCGCGAGATTACAGGCTGGATGCTTGCGTTCCCGTCCGGCTGGGGCGCGCCGCCATCGGTGAAGCTTGAAAGGCCGTTTTCATGGACGGATATCCCTGAATTTGGTAGGGAGGCGCAGGCGTTTGGTGGCACCGTTGTCTACACGGCGGTGTTCAATCTTCCCGGTGGTGCGTTGGCGGGAGGCAGAATCGACCTCGACCTCACGCGCGTGGAGTCAGTCGCCAAGGTCTTCGTGAATGGTGCTCTGGTGCGCACGCTCTGGTGCGAGCCGTATTGCTGCGACATCTCTGGCGTTGTGAAGGCCGGTCGCAACGAACTGCGCATCGAGGTGACGAACACATGGCGAAACCGTGTGATCTATGATCTTGGATTGCCGGAGAAGGAACGCAAGACGTGGATTCTATACCAGCCGCGTTACAATCCTAAACCGACTGATCCCTTTGTCCCTTCCGGCATCCTTGGCCCGGTGTTGTTGAAGGAATATGGCGATTTATCATCTAAAGGTGCAGATGTTAGTTCTGCAAGAGGTAGGCACTTGCGCTAATTGAGCCTGCTTACGTTAAAGCTATGGTTTGGCAAGCCGGAAGATGATGGCGGGGCGTTCTTTTTAGACTAATAGGGGATTTCATGTCCCCTTGCGGGGGATTCAAGGTTCCTCTGTGCCCAATTTGTATGCGGACGGCGGAACGTCCGCACGGAAATCTTGCAGGGACACACCCTGCGCCCGTTCA
>CAMPAA010000257.1 GCA_946631345.1 uncultured Verrucomicrobiota bacterium | reverse complement strand
GATGGAAACGCGCGAGCGGAACCATGCACTCGCAAAAGTGCATGGTTCCGCTCGGAAACTTGCATGGTTGGACTCGCGCAAGTGCATGGTTGGACTTCCCGAAGTGCATGGTTCGGCTTCCACCGTTGCATGGTTGGACTTGAAAACCGCAATCTACAGGCCAAAAATGACACGCCCACTCGCCCGCCCCGCGCCTCACACCTTGAACTCTGCAACAATCGGCTTGCCGGAGGTGCCAAGAGAGGAAAGCGGACGGACTGCGATGGCGAACGCCTTGCCTGGCGGCAGTTCGGACTTCGGGATTTCAAGCGTCGTTACGCCTTTGTTTGGCTCGTGGCCGATACCCATGTTGCATCCGGCGGCATACACGGCCTTAAGGAGTTTCTTGCTCGCATCATCGCCCGCCACCTCAACCTCATACGCATACACCCGCGAATCGGGATTGCCGTCGGCCAATGGTATTCTCACGCGGAGGAGCGGAGACGCGGAGGCTTTCTCGAAGACAATGCGAGCGTCCTTGCGGAACTGCGGATCGCCGATGACCTTCTTCAGCGCATCCTTCGAGAACGGATGCGGGGCGTGCTTCCCGAGCGGCATCACCCAATCCGCGCCAAGGCTGGAAACGCCATGACCGCAATCATATCGCTCAATAACGAGAAGATCGTCATATACGCTGACGACAAGGAACTGCTTCTGCTTGCCGCCAGCCATGTCAGAGCCTCTGAGCTGTACCCTCGTAACAACGGCATCTTTATCCGACAACACCTCTCCAAACGGACCGCACGGAGGGCATTGGATTTCCGGAAACTCAGGGGAAACGCTGAAAAATATGCGCTTCCAGTTCGCCACGCTCCAATGATGATGCCCAAAAAAGGCAACACCATTGCGGCAATAGCGGCTGATGGAACGCCTAAAATCCCCTTTTTCCCTATACCAATACCCGGTGTGCGACACGATGAAAAATGGCTTAGTGCCTTTATTCAATCCAAGTTCTTTAGACGCGTTGGCCAGCAGCGCGGCGAATTCGCCATGCGTCGCATCGCCATACTGCCGTCCGAAAAAGTGATATCCGTTGACCTCCTTGTGCCAAACCTGTTCGTAAGGCTCTCCCCAAATACGCTTCCAGTGCTTTGCGATGTCCGTCGAAAGCATGCGCCGCTTTCTGTCGTTCAGGTCAGGATAATCTCTTTCAACACGCCACATGCCTTCAATTTCATGATTCCCGGAAACAAAGAGCTTTTCCACCTTGCGTCCGTGTTTCGCGCAATCCCTTGGGAATGCAAGCCTCCATGCTTTTGCCGTCCACTCCATTTCCGAGACGAGGCCCTGATCGGCCATGTCGCCGCAATGCATGACGGCATCCACATTCCTTGAGTAAAAATACTTGAGTGCGGAAAGGAGATATTTGTCAGGGGCTCCCTTCTCTGTAGCCCCTCTCCCTTCGCTACGGTTCCATACCAGCTTCTCGACAGCGCCCCTCGACGATATCAGATGCGTATCGCTGACCACGCCGAAGACGAGGTTCGGCTTGCCGCCGTGCTTCCATCCGGGTGGAGCGGCGAACAGCCGCCCGCCGAGAAGCGAACCGAACGCCGCCACACCGCCTACGAGAAATCCTCCACGCGAAATGTCCATGTCATGAACTTTCCAATTCACCTGTCTTTCAAACACTGAACTTGCACATTATCTGCTTGCCGGAGGTGCCGAGCGAGGAAAGCGGGCGGACTGCGATGGTGAGTACCTTGCTTGGCGGCAGTTCGGACTTCGGGATTTCGAGCGTCGTCACGCCGCCATTCGGCTCACGGCCAATCCCCATATTGCATCCGGCGGCATACACGGCCTTAAGGAGCTTCTTGCTCACATCATCGCCCGCCACCTCAACCTCATACGCATACACCCGCGAATCGGGGTTGCCGTCGGCCAATGGTATTTTCACGCAGAGTCGCTGAGACGCAGAGTCTTTCACAATCGTCAGTTTCGCGTCCTTGCGGAACTGCGGATCGCCGATGACCTTCTTCAGCGCATCCTTCGAGAACGGATGCGGGTCGTGCTTCCCGAGCGGCATCACCCAGTCCGCGCCAAGGCTCGCGACGCCATTGTCAAACTCATGTCTCTCGATTACAAGCATGTCATCGTAAACCTTGACGACAAATCCCTGACGGCTTTTCCATGCTTTCCAGTCTCCGCCTTGAATCTGCACCCTTGAAACACATTTATCCGCCATAGGGAATGCTTCGCCACGCGAGGAATGGCAGGCTGGACACTGCACATGCGGGAATTGGCTGTTGCCAAGTCCGATCACGTTCCAGTTGGCCGCGCTCTTGTGCCAGTGTCCGTGGAAACCAAAGGTGTTGGAGAGCGGTTGCATGACCTTGTTCATCGCTTCCAGATGCGGTCTCCTGTGCGTCAACAGGAACACTGGGCGAACGCCATCGCCAAGCGTCGCGTTGCCACGGCACTTTGCCAAGACAGCTTCGGTCTTCTTTGCATCAAACTTCCCGCTCGGATAGTGCTGCCCGAAGAAGTGATAGCCGTTGACCATCTTGTGCCAAGCCTCTTCGTAAGGCTCGTCCCAGATGCGTTCCCAGTTCGCCGCCATGTCTGTGGCAAGCAGATGCCTCTTGCGTTCCTCAGGGGCTCCGATCAGCTGTTCCATGAACTTCGTGTAACTGAAGCCCTCGACATCATGGTTGCCCGTCACGAACAGGCGTTCCACCTTCCGCCCTCCTATTCCACGATTCTTCGGGAACACCTTCCGCCACGCATCGGCGTGAAACTGCATCGCCTCCACCTGACCGTTGTTCGCCATGTCGCCAAGGTGCACGACCGCATCGACATTCTGCCTGCGGAAGTATTGCAGCGCGGCGAGAAAGTACTTGTCGGTGTAGTTCCTATCTACGCTGCGTCCATCCCTTGCCGTCCTCAGATGCGTGTCGCTGACTACGCCGAACACGAGATTCGGTATCCCGCCATGCTTCCATCCGGGCGGGGCGGCGAACAGCCGCCTGCCAAAAAGCGAACCGAACGCCGCCACACCGCCTACGAGAAATCCCCTGCGCGAAACGTCCATGTCATTTCGCATCAGTCAGTCTCATCGTGGTGACAACGGGATAATGATCTGATGTCATGTTGTCGTGCACGATGTGCGTTTCGCGCAAAACGACATTTTCTGAATGCTTCGAATCAACCGCGATGTAGTCGATGCAGTATTCGTCTGGCGGCGGCGCCTTTCTCTTGTAGAGATAGAAACCGTGCCATGTACGATCCGTGACCGGCGAAAGTATCTTCACGCACTCGCGCAACGCAACAATCGGTGGCGTGCTGGGTTCGGCGTTCCAGTCGCCGGCGATGAACACCGGCTTCGCGTATCTTGAAAGCGTGTCGCGTACGATGGAGGCCGAGTCCATGCGGCATTTAAGCGCCTTTGGGCCGTTGTCGAAATGCATGACCGCAACAGCGCAATCGGCAAATTCGCAAATCAGCAATGAGCGCGGGCCGTAGTTCATCCACGGCAACGCAACCTCCTCGATGCGGATAGGCGCTTTACGAGAGAGGATCGCATTGCAGCTCTTCATCCCTGACGCCGTCGCAACCATGCCCGTCAGCTTGCCAAGCTCCCATGCACGATCCGGCATCACCTCGGTGAGACAGACAAAATCTGCGTTTTCCGACGCTATCCTGTTCGCCGTGCGCTTTACGTCCGTCCTGTTTCCGGCTCCGCAGCAGTGACGGATGTTGTAGCTCATGATCCTGATGTCGCCATCCACTTTCGGAGGAGGTGGTAGAGGTGGCACTGCGGCCTCTGCCGGAGCACCGTCGATGATCCGCGCAAAACGCTCTTCCCGCGCCGTGTTCCGCGAATCCACCTCGCTCCACCGTATCCGCCCTGCAGCGGCCTTGCGGGCATCAAGCAGTTCCTTCACGAGCTCCTTCGCCT
>CAMPAA010000256.1 GCA_946631345.1 uncultured Verrucomicrobiota bacterium | reverse complement strand
GGTAGATGGCCTCTACGTTCTTGCAGTGCTTGACGGCGCGGCTGAGGTTCCATGCGGCGTCGACCGACAGGTACGGATCGTAGCCGAACACCTCCATGCCGAGCGCAACGGCGGCGTTCGCCACCTTCTGCCCGATTGCGCCGAGGCCGATCACGCCGAGCTTCTTGCCCTGGATCTCCGTGCCGGCAAAAGCCTTCTTCGCCTTCTCGGCGGTCTTGTTTATCGTCGCGTCGGCGGCGTTCTCCTTCACCCACTCGATGCCGCCCACGATGTCGCGGCTCGCCAGGAGCATTGCGGCTATGACCAGCTCCTTTACGCCGTTCGCGTTGGCGCCGGGCGTGTTGAACACCACGATGCCTTTCTTGGCGTACTCCGCGTGCGGGATGTTGTTCACGCCCGCTCCGGCGCGCGCCACGGCGAGCAGTCCGTCTCCGGGGGTCAGCTCATCCATCTTTGCGCTGCGCACGAACACGGCGTCGGCCGCCGCGAAGTCCTCAGTGCGCGCATAGTTGTCCGTCAGGTTGTCGAGGCCCACATCCGCGATCGGATTCAGGCACATGTACTTGTAGTTCATTCCTTGCTTTTCTTTCTGTTTAGAGTTTATCGTAGAAAGCCGGCTCGTCTTAAGCCGTTTGGCGGGGAATTATACCACAAATCAGCGGAAGGTGAGCACGCTGCCCTTCCCTACGACCTCCACGTGGATTTCGGCGAGGTCCCCGGCGACGGTGCGCGTCACGCGGAGCGACGTCTTGGGCGTCTCGCCCCAGTTCACCACAAGCACCTTCGGGCACGTGGCCGAGGCCGGCAGCTCCGCGACCTTGAGCCGGAAGCCCTTCGGCAGCGGATTCTCAGCAGTGCGGCCAAGGTCCACCGTGAGGGTGCCGGTCACCGAGCCGCCCAGCCTGAGGTAGTCGCCCGCCCATGTCTGCGAAGTGGCGTTGTACGAGTAGCGCGGCGCAAACACCGCCCCCGCGAACGCGACCGCCTCCATTCCCACCCATGAGCCAGTCTCGCCGGAGAGGGCCATCCTGCCCGTCACCGTCGCAACGCCGTTGCGCACCCAGCCGCCGGAGCCGGAAACGCCGCCCACAGTCACGTTGTGGCTGTCGAGGTCAAGCGTGCCGCCATCGAGAACGAGATCCACCCCTGACGGAATTGCGCCGTCCACCGCCACCTTCATCGTTCCGGCAACGGCCTTCACCGGGCCGGTGAACGCGTTTGCGACGCCCAGCACGAGCGTACCTTCGCCGATTGCGGCGAGGCCGCCGTCCTTCGCCTCTCCGAGATCGGCGTCGTGCGTGAGCGCCTGATCGAGCGTGAACGTGTTGCCCGCAGGCACCTGGAAGTTTGCCCCGTTGGTCGAGCAGGTGTTGTACGACCAGGCGTATCCGATCGGAACGACCTCGTCGCCGTTGTCAACCACATGCCCGCGCAGGGTAGAGCCGTCACGCGTGGGCTGGTAGGTGCCGCCGTTCCAGAAAAGGCCGTAGGAGCCGCCGTTTCCATAGCGCCGCAGATAGCGGGCCGTGAGGCGGCCTCCGGCGAAGTTCAGCCGCACCTGCGCATCCGCGTTGGCGCTGCAGATAAGGGCCGACGTCCAGGCGAAGTCACCGCCAAAGAGGTTCAGGTCGAAATCGCCGATTCCAATAGCATACGTGGCCAGTCCACCGAAGTATTTTTTCGTGCCGGTGTTGTACTCGTTCGCCGCCGTGAAATGCGTGTTGGTGAACATTCCGCCGTAGATGTTGATGTAGGAGTGGCTCTGCCCGTTCCCCGTCATTTTGGTCGTGCGGTGGGTGTTGAAGTAGATGTAGCTGCCGGTCGATTTCACAAGACCGCCATAGACATTGAGAATCGCATCGCCGTTGAAGTAACCGGTTGAGTCGTACTGCATATACATCCCCCCAAACATAACCTCTCCGCCGTAGACCGAGAACGTGGCGTTCCGCCTCTTGGCCGAATCCCGGTACTGGCGGTAGAAGCCGGCGTTGCGCGCAATGTACAGGTCGTTACTGAAGACGACCTTGCCGCCGCGCACCTCGATCTCGGAATCGAGCACGTCGCCGTTCTCGTCGAAGTCTGCAATGCTGCAGCCAAGACGCATGTGCCCGATGAATGTCGTGGTCGCGCCAGTCAGGCCAAGGACGAGCTTGCCCGCCACCAGGTTGCCGGCGGCGAGACGCTGGCCTTCCACCTTGCCCTCCGGCATGTCGCCGTTCTCCGGCATCTGCCATGCCATCGTCTGGTCGTCCTTGGGCACTGTGTCGGCGCCGGAGCTTAGCGTCACATTCTCGTCCGACATCAGGTACAGCGTCCCCTTGCCCGTCTTTATGAACGCCGATTCGTCGTTTGATATCTTGCCGAAGCTGAACACGTCATCCTCTGTGCGGATGTGCAGGCCTTTCGACCCCGTTATGGTCGCGTGGCTGTCGCCGCCTTCGGTGAACCGGAAGGTCGCCCTGCCCAGAACGAACTGGTCTGTGCCGAGATTCGCCGGCGAGCCCTCCACCGTGCCGGACTTCGTCTCAATCATGGTGGTGGTCGGGTGGTCGATGCGGATCGTGCCGCCTGCGCCGACGGTCGAGTTGCCGTAGATGCGCGTAGGTGAGGTGATGGTGCCGGAGAGCACCTGGGTCGCCCCTACGCTCGGCTCCAGGCGGATGGCGTAGTCTCCGCCGACTCCGGGATGGCCCGTCATCGCGGGCAGAACAAGCGTACCGCACGTGTTGGAGATTACGGGATAGTTGTCGATGAAATAGCGGGTGAGGTAGAGCGATCCATCCGTCAGCGACACCTCTCCGTCCGCAGAGGATGTGAGCGCGCCCAGCGTTCGCTCGCCGCCGAGCGAAATCGAGGCTGGCGTGGAAAGCGTTGCGGGCAGTTTGATGTGGTCGGTGTTCATGTCGCTGGGGACCGCATCCCAGTTGGAATCCTCTTGCCATTCGCCGCCCGTAGTGGCCGTCCACGTCTTGTCGGTCATGGCGACGGTCGCAACCTTTGTGTTGAGAGTGGGGTTGGTCATTTGCACCTCGTCGTAGCCGTCGCCATGCACGAGCGTGAACGTCACATTGGCGCCTGCGGCATAGCGCGGGGATAGCGCGAATTTCGACGCGTCGAGCGAGCCAGTCGGTCCACGCACCACCGGATAAGTGCCGGCTTCAGCCCTGAGCGGATAGCCATATGCGGAAGAGATGGTGAGCGCCACATATACGGTACCGGCCTGCGTGAGGCTGCTGGTGGCGCGCACCATGCCGCGCTTGAGGGTGCCCTTACTCTTAGCACCGCTGAACGAGACCACGACGGTCGCACCGTCCTCCAGCGTGAGATTCGATACCGTCGTTTCGGTTCCGTCTGCGGCAGGGGAGAACGAGCCGAATGCGCCGCCGGCCTTTACGGTGACGTTCTTGCCGGCGAACGCCGTAGACTTTGCCAGCGCCACGCCGCCCGCCTTCACCGTGACCGGCCCGTTGAAGCTGTAGCCGGTAGCGCTGGCGAACATGATCGCGCGGTCTGCGACTGCGGGGCCCTGCACCGTGATGCCGCCATCGGTCTCAACCCCTGGATGCGTGAGCCATGTGCCGCCGTATGTCGCATCGGCTGCTGCCAGCATCTGCGCGGCTTTGGCCCCCGGAATGTAGGAGGTGTCGATAAGAACCCCCTTCTCTCCCAGATGGATGTACGCGGAAGACTCCACCAATGCGGCCGACCCTTGCGGCTGGTAGGTACCACCGTCAAACAGCACGTAGCTGCCTGTGCCATGTGCGCCGCCGCCGGCGTTGATGCCGCCGAATATGCGCACCGTGCCGCCCTCGCGGACGACCACCTTGTGCGGCTCGCCCGAATAGCATCCCCAGGAGAAGCGTATCTGCGGGGCGTTGTACACGCCGCCGTTGACCTCGATCGACGTGACGGGCGGATTGTCCTGCGAGCCGATGAACACGC
>CAMPAA010000255.1 GCA_946631345.1 uncultured Verrucomicrobiota bacterium | reverse complement strand
CGCCTATCCCCAACACCCGCCCTGCGAGCTCTACCTCGACATTCCGGGCGCGCCTGCCAAGACTTCACGACGGAACAAGAAAGGAAAGACTCAATGACAACATTCAAAGAGTTCAATGGAAAGCCGTATGCAGGAATTCCGCATGTACGTTTTGATGAGGGGGAAGTCGCATCGGCGGCAACGCCGAGGCGTGGGTCTCTACTCTACACAAATGTAAAGTCGTATGTCGTAAATCCGCATGCACGGTTCAGACCGCAAAGCATACTTGCAATCATGGCTGGCGTTGTTTTTGCGCTGACGGCATCGGCGGACGTTGCATGGTCGCTCAATGGCGGAACATTGAATGTCGTTGCGTCATCGGTCGATGCGGGCAAGGGTTTGAAACTGCTTTGGGACGAGTCGGACATGGGGGCAAACCCGGAAGACTGGGCCAACGGCACGACGATAGTCTCTTGCGTTCCCGCGAACGGCGGACGATACGCCGTTGATCTCGGAGAACTCGGCATCTCAAACGGAACGACTTGCCGCATTGCGACATTCGTCACATACAACCGCCTTGACAAGCTGGGTATGTTCAACACCGGCTGCTATGTCATTACCGATATTGTCGATAGCGACTGCTATAGTGCAAGATTCGGGTTCTATGGCGACTCCCAGACTTCGTCTTACTACAACGCATATGGTGCGATAATAGGAAACGATTACAATCAAAGCGGATTCCTTGTCACGGTTAGCAACCAGGACATTGGGAACTGGATGATTGTGTACAGGGGTGTAACTGATCCAGCCGTGATTGGGGGGCGTCCCGCCGTCAGCAATAGCGAAATCAACGAGGCGGAGTTTGTCGACGGGAAGTTCACGCTAAACGGAACGACAAAGACCGGTCTTGAGTCTGGCGCATTGGGAGAGTCCGGTGCGCATGTTGTTCTTGGACGGGGCATCTTCAGGACAGGAGGAGGCACGGGCACGCCATATCAGACTTATCATCACGGCTGGTGGTCGCATGTCAGCTTCGACGACGCCGAAGGAAACAAGATGCTTGACTACATCCCGGTGCTGCGGGCGTCAGATGGAAAGGTCGGCTTCTGGGACAGGGTCACGTCTCGGTTCGTGACGTCCTCTGGAAATGGCGATTTTACGGCGGGAACGCAGACGGGCGAGGCGATTGAAACCGCGCTTGAGATGACGCAGGTCGTCATCGTTCCGAATCGCGAGCTTGGAGTGTCGGCAAATCAGGGCATATTGACGATTTCGGTCCCGTCGGGTCTTGTCGGCGAGAGATTGATGGTTCTCTGGGATGCCGAGGACAGGGGCGACGAGGTTTTGGCGTGGTCACACTCAGCGGTGATTGTCGAGAGCGCCGAGGCTCGCTCATATTCCGTTCGCATGTCGTCACTTGGCATCAGGAACGGCGATGTCTGCCGTGTTGCGGCGGCAAACGCGTTCCAGCTTCTCGACAAACTTCAAATGGCAGACGCCAATTGCTATGTGAATACAGGAGTTGTCGACAGCAACTGTTACGGGGTGCGGTTTGGGTTCTACGGGACATCGCAGTCGTCGCCGAATGGATTTGGAGCGGTCATAGGGCGCGATAGTCCTTCGGAAGATGGCTTTCTTGTCACCGCCAGTAGCGATTCCATTGCGAATTGGATCGTATTCTACAGGAGCACAAAGGACGCTGTCGGCACTCGTCCAGCCGTCAGCAACAGCGAAATCAACGAGGCTGAGTTTGCCGGAGGTGTGTTCACGTTAAACGCGACGACAGTCAAGACTGGTCTTGCGTCAGGCCCTGTGGGGGAGACGAGGGCGCAGGTCGTTTTGGGACGGTGGACGCGGCAGTTGTCGAATGGTTCGACATACTATCGTTGCCACCCCGGCTGGTGGTCGCATGTCAGCTTCGACGATGCCGACGGGAACAGGATCCTGGACTACATTCCCGCCAAGCGGGTGTCCGATGGAAAGGTCGGTTTTTATGACCGCGCCAAGCTCGCCTTTGTCGCGTCGAGCGGAACAGGGGATTTCAGCGCAGGGGCCGTTACAAACGAGACGCCCATCGTTGCAGTCAATGCTTCGAAGACATTTACCATCAAAGGTATTCCAGGGTTTATGATAATCATTCATTAGAGGACCTCGCAAGATGTATGCCAGAAGTCTTCTTGCGATAGCTTTCGCTGCCACGCTGGCGACGCCAATTCAGCTGACCGCCGACGAGGTGCGCGAGCGGCGCATTGACGAGATAGCGGCATTTCTGCCGGATAAGCCCGCCGCATTCGGCGCGCGAATCGGCGATCGGGAATTCTGGGACTCCCTTGCAAAACTTCCCGAAGCGTCCGCTCTGATCGCTGACGCGGAAAAGGCAATGCGCGCGCCCATCCCGGAATGTCCCGACGAACTCTATCTCGAGTATTCGCGAAATGGGGTTCGGAGAAACTACGAAAGGCCGTACAACCTGCGCACAAAGAACCTTGAGGTTCTTCTAGTTGTTGAGTGCATGGAGAACAAGGGGCGTTTCCTCGGGCGCATAGCCGACTACGTCGAGGCCATATGCTCTGAGCGGACATGGTCGATTCCGGCGCACGATCCGGGGCTTTCAGACTTCAACGGGCGGCCGCACGTCGAGCTTGGAAGCTCCGCACGCGCCTATTTGATTGCGCTTGCCTGCAATTGGCTGGACGGAACTCTTGACGAAGGCCTGCGCCGTCGCGCGGTGGGGGAATGCGACAGGCGCATTTTCAAGCCGTATCTCGCGACGGCGCGCAATCCAGACGACAGGACCCCCGGCCATTGGTGGTACAGGAGCAAGTCGAACTGGAATTCCGTATGCAATTCATGCGTCGTCCGCGCCGCGCTTGGAGTCGTGGAGGACCGCCGCGAACGAGCGGAGTTCGTTGCATCCGCAGAGGAAGCGGCGCGTTTTGCACTTGCGGGGTATCTCGACGACGGATATTGCGAGGAGGGCATGGGTTACTGGAACTACGGATGGGGGCATTATCTTATGATGGGCCTTGCCGTCCGTGCGGCTACGGACGGGAAGGTCGACTTTTTCGCCGATCCTAAGTGCCGTCGCGTCATGCTCTATGCCTATGGATTCCAGCTGGAGCGCGGCCACTCGCCCCTCTTTGCCGATACCGGACGTGTCGGGCCGGTGCCTGTCCTGCTTGAGTTGCAGCGGTTGGTGTATCCTGACCTCCCCGTGCCGGATGCCGTCCCTTCGATTCTTGGCACGTCGGTGATTCCGTTTTTCGCATCTTGTCGGGAAAGGTTTCCTGTAGGGCAGGTGCCATCCTTGCCACTCCCTGTCCGCAACTGGTTCCCGGATGCGCAGGTTCTTGTGACGCGTCGTATTCCGTGTGATGGCGGCGCATGTGTCAGTCTGGCAGTGAAGGGCGGGCATAACGACGAGCTTCACAACCACAACGACGTTGGCTCCTACGAGTTGATGGTCGACGGAGCGCGGATGGCGGGCGACCCTGGCGGCGAAGAATACACTGCCCGCACTTTTTCCAAGGACAGATACGCTTCGAAGGTTCTCAACTCCTATGGGCATCCTGTACCGGTGGTCGGCGGATGCCTTCAGGGAACGGGGCGCGATTTTGCCGCGAAAATTCTCAAGACGGAGTTTACATCCGAGATTGATACTTATATGCTCGACTTGACACGGGCATACAAATGTTCTTCGTTGCAAAGCCTTGTGAGGACTGTGGTGTTCGATCGAAAGGAGGGAAGGGTCGAAATCGAGGACAAGGTTGTGTTTCTGGAGCCGTCCGCTTTCGCTGTACCAGTCATTACCTATTCGCCGTTTGAGGGGGATGGGCTTTCCTGCGACCTCGTCCTGCGGCATCCTTCCGGCGGGCGCGATGTCAGGATTCGGGCGACAGGTTCCGGGCCGCTGGCTTTTCACGAAGAGAAAATCGAAAATCCGCATCTCCGCACCATCACGCG
>CAMPAA010000254.1 GCA_946631345.1 uncultured Verrucomicrobiota bacterium | reverse complement strand
CCATAATCGCCCAGGCGGTGACGAGCGCAGCGATCGTTCCGGCGCAGGCGGCGAGGTTGGTGGTCATGGCGACGCGTCCGATGGAACCGATACCCGCCGTGTAGGAACCTGGGTTGAACCCAAACCATCCGATCCACAGCAGGAACACGCCGAGTGTGCCGAGCACCAGCGAATGACCGGGAATAGGATTCGCCTTGCCGTCGTGGCGGTACTTCCCGATGCGTGGCCCGAGCGCGATAGCCCCTGCAAGCGCGATCCAGCCGCCGACCGAATGGACTACCGTCGATCCTGCAAAGTCATGGAATCCGAGCTGCTCAAGCCAGCCTTTCGAAGCATCGCCAGCGAGACCGCCCCACATCCAGTGCCCGCTCATGGGGTAGATAAGCGCGGAGATGAGAACCGAGTAGATGAGGTAGCTCTTGAACTCGATCCGTTCCGCAACCGCTCCGGAAACTATTGTTGCTGCAGTTGCGCAGAACATCGTCTGGAAAAAGAGGAACGTCCAGTTCCAGACGCCTTCACCCGTTGCCAGGGATGGCATGCCGAGACCATCCCAGCCGAACCATCCGGCCGCCTTAGTCGCGCCGAACATCAACGCAGCTCCAATGATGTAGAACGCGAGCGATCCGGCGGCGAAGTCCATGAGATTCTTCATCATTATGTTTGCGGCGTTCTTTGCGCGTGTGAATCCCGTCTCGACAAGTGCGAAACCTGCCTGCATCGTAAAGACAAGTATGCCTGCCATGAGGGTCCACACCACATTCAGGTTGTTTTGAACCGTTGCCGATGCCAATTCCGTTTCCATCGTTTTATCCTGTTCTGTATCGCCTTTATCCTATGCCGTTCGGTCCGCGCTCGCCCGTCCGTATCCTCACGCACTCTTCCATCGGAAGGACGAATATCTTTCCGTCGCCGATGTCGCCTGTGCGTGCGCCTTCAATTATTGCCTCTATCGTCTTTTCCACATAGTCGTCGTTCACGCCGATGGCGATGCGCATCTTCTTGTGCAGCGAAACTTCTTCAGTAGCACCGCGATACATGTGTATGTATCCGCCCTGCTGTCCGCATCCCAGCGCATTTGTGACAGACATCTTATAGATTTCACGGGTGCACAAAGATTGCTTGACGGCGTTTAGCCGTTCCGGTTGGATGTATGCTATTATGAGTTTCATGTCGGAAATCATATAGCACACATCGTGCCAAAGGCGCAGGCGCGCAGAAAGACGGCGTTTTTTTACAATCAATGTAATTCACGTTCGTCGTTTCCGACATTGCGATGTAAAAGAATGCGCCGTTCATGCCGCTTTTGGTTTTGCTGAATTTGTGTGTGGGGGGGCGTACCGCGTGAAGGAAAATCTGGTATAATGCAGCCATTCAAAGAGAGAGGTGCGAATGAAAACCTCCCAGAACAGGAGAAGGTGGCCGGATGAAGCGGTACTGCAACGAGAACGATTCAAGATCTGTGGTATTTGCCAGCAATTCCGACAAGCGGTGTGGAACTGCGTTCAACTTTGCCCACCCGCCGAAATGTCGATGGGTGTTGCTTGGCATAAGCCTTGTTCCATTGGCTCTTGCGTTATTCAGGGTGGAAAATAGGGCCGTACGCATAGGATGGAGCATAGTCATGCTTTTGTTTTTTATGACTTGGCCAAGACTGTTGCAAAGCATGGCGGAAAGGCAGCTGTCGCTGCATCCTGGACCGATGGGGCCGCGGACGCCAGATGGCCTGTATGCGGCGGCTGAGATGTTTTCTGTAGCGGGAGAGCGGAGGAAGTTATTCTACGTCATGTGGATAATTCTTGCCGTGGTTTTTACGTCTGTCTTGGCGGTGGGCATCCATGGTGGGATGTTGTGGATGCGGGCTGTGCTTTTTGCGGTGTTCCTGTCGGTCATGGTCATGGCAATAGGTATGATCGCATTCGGCTTCTTGGGATTGGTCTATCGCATCGCAAAAAGGAAGGATGTATTGTTGCTGCCGCTTGGCGTTCTCTTGCTTGTTATGATGCTTTTCGCCTTTCCCTCCATCACAGATTTCTGCTCGTCACGCACGATGCGTGTAATGCTGCCGAACGGCGAACAGACGGAGTTCAGGGTTCCGATTGATGATGACAGGAAGCCTCAGATCGGCGAAGGATGGAAGGCCTATCGCGGATATCGCGACGGGAAGGCGCATCTGCTGATCTACCCTGGGGCAGGCGGTGAGCCGTTCGTCATCCACGTCGGAACGAAGGGGCCGATCGTGTTTTTCTCAAGACCGATGGACGGCGATGACATCACGGTGTTCAACATGCACAGCAAGCGTGTCTTTCACGTCAAAAGGGGTGTCGATGGCGTATGGAGCATGAAAGGCGACAATACAGTCTGGGTGCAATGATATCGGAAAGGAGGTTGGCATGGCGGATTGCGAAAGGTTGGCACGGCGAAGTCAAGTAAGCAAACTGACAATGAAATGTAGTGATCGATGTTGTAAGGCCGCTTTGATAAAAAGACCGCATAGCCTTTCATCTCGGGCGATTTGTCAAATTGCTCCTACCACTTGTGTCACAATATTTCAGTGACGAAGCAATAATGGATGTCTGTCTATCGTATAGTGCGTAAGATCCAATTGCAGATGTCCGCCAGAACCTCTTCGGAAAAGGTTTCTTCTATTTGCGCATATTCGCTTGGAAGCCCCGTGCGACAATGTTGGAAAAGGTGGTTTAAACTTGGATAGGTTTTGATGACATTCCGCTTGTCCGTAGGCAACGCACGACGGAGCGCCGGAACGTTCTGGGTGGCGACAACTTGACTGTCCTTTTCGCCATTCAAAGCCAAGACAGGGCAGACGGTCTTCTGGATGTCGGTCTGCGGATTGTAGTCCAGAAAAAACCGCATCCATGCGTTTTTGCGGTTCGCAGGGAAGTCACGAATCTGTTTGAGGGTCAGATTGCTGGCCATATCGCCCAGTACCATCTTGTGTTGTTCAAGCAGCAGTTCGTCGCCCTTGACTGCTGGTCCCGCCAGACTGACGATAAAGTCCACTTTGCCTTTCGCGCCCAGCATGAACGCGATTATGCCACCTTCGCTATGTCCAAGAATGCCAATTTTTCTGAACAGCCCTGATGTGCGGAGATACGCAAGCCCTGCCTCGGCATCTTCGGCAAAATCACGCGTTGTAGCTGACTTGACTTCGCCACCCTTGGATTTTCCTGTCGCACGGTCATCATAGCGCAGAGAAGCAATTCCCTTGCGGGCAAGATAGTCGGCGATTACGGAAAATGGCCTATGCCCAAATAGTTCCTCGTCGCGATTCTGCTGTCCACTACCCGTTACCATCAGTACGGCGCACTTTGCGTTTGTTGGAACGGATAGCGTTCCGGCGAGCGTAGCACGCGCTTTGACGTTGGTGAAAACCACCTCTTCCGTTCGGTACGGAAATGGCGGACGGGGCGTTTGCGGACGATTCAGATTTAAGCTTCCTGGCTTTAGGTCAAGTGGCAGTTTCATGCCATTTTGTGTGAATGTTCCCCTCAGAACGCCATCTTCCAACTTTCCTTCATATTCAGCCCCAATCGCGGATGCCTTAAATTTCAGTGCATCAGCAGATATGGTGATGATCTTGGCGGGGATTCCCTTTGCTCCCTGATCGGGGCTGTCAAGCGTACAGGTGCCATCCATAGCGATGTTAACCACGATGTTGAGCTTTAACACGCCCAACTCCAGAAGGCCTTTCCATGAACCACTGATGTTCTGAGCCGAAGCCGTCAGCAATGCAGTCAAGGCAAGACAAAAGGCAACATTTCTCATAGCATATTCCCTTATCTGATTTGGTTTCAAATTATACCATAAAAAATTTCAAAGTGATGGCTGTCAAGCTGCCGTAGGACGGTTTGGGGTTTGTCTGCTGGAGCGGAGCGTGAAGCGCCATTTGCGGGCTTGGTCGCGCTTGGAGGCGTAGGCGATGC
>CAMPAA010000253.1 GCA_946631345.1 uncultured Verrucomicrobiota bacterium | reverse complement strand
GTCGCAGGATGTCCTTCTCTGAGAAGCCCAGCCCGTGCAGGAACGGCACCACGTTAGGAGGAGGGTGAATGCAACTACGGTGCGGAGAAATAATTTTTTTGGGGTGCTAAATGTAATGCGGGAAAAGGAGGTTTTTGGTATAATTTTCTGCGCATGAAAATTGGATTGGGATACGATTCGCACAGGTTCGAGGATGGCAGGGCGCTTTTCCTCGGCGGCGTGCAGATCCCCGGGGCGGTGGGCCTCAAGGGGCATTCGGATGCGGATGTGCTCATCCACGCCGTGATCGACTCGCTCCTCGGCGCGGCCGCGCTTGGCGACATCGGTTCGCATTTCCCCGACACCGACGCGAAGTGGAAGGGCGCGGACTCGGCCGAGCTGCTCAGGACCGTCGTCGCGGAAGTCAGGTCCGCCGGGTACAGGGTCGGCAACATCGACGCAACGGTGATCTGCGAGCGGCCGAAGCTGCGCCCGCACATCGACGCCATCCGCGCGAGGCTGGCCGGGCTTCTCGGCACGGACATAGGGTGCGTGTCGGTGAAGGGCAAGACAAACGAGAAGATGGACGACGTCGGCGCGGGCGTGGGGATCGAGGTCCACTGCGTGGCGCTTCTGGAAGAGAAATGAACAAGTCGTTCGACGAGTTCTTCATGGCGATGGCGCTCCGCGAGGCACAGAAGGCGGCGGAGGACGGCGAAGTGCCGACCGGGTGCGTGATAGTCGAGACTCCCGCGGACGAAGACGCGCCGCCTGCCGCCGCGCGAATACTCGGGCGCGCGCACAACCAGACGGAGATGCTTTCCGACGCGACCGCGCATGCAGAGATGCTCGCGCTCACGGCGGCCTTCCAGGCGAAGGGCAACTGGCGGCTTTCGGGGACGCGGCTCTACGTCACAAAGGAGCCGTGCCCGATGTGCGCCGGCGCGATCGTGCTTGCGCGGGTGGACACCGTGATCTGGGGCGTCTCCGATCCGAAGCGCGGAGGCGTCACCGAGTTCAACATCTTCGCGCATCCCGGAATAAACCACCACCCCGAGGTTGTTGCGGGCGTGATGGAGGAGCCGTGCAAGGCGGTGCTCCAGGAGTTCTTCCGCCGTCGCCGCGCCGAGAAGGCTCCACCACCCAACCACCCAACCACCTAACTACCTAACCACCCAACCACTCCACCACATCCGGAGAACTACGATGAAACTTCTTTTCCTGAGCGACATACACGGCGTGCCTTCGACGCTCGAGGCTGCGCTTAAGATGGCGGGGAACCTCGAGTACGACAGGATATGCATACTTGGCGACGTCCTGTACCACGGCCCGCGCAACGGGGTGCCGAACTTCTACGACCCGGAGAAGGTGGCGTCGATCCTCAACGGACTGAAGGACAAGATCATAGCGGTGCGCGGAAACTGCGACTGCGAGGTCGACCAGCTGATGCTCGACTTCCCGATGATGGGCGACTATGCGGTGGTTGACGCCGGCGCTGAGACGTTCTTCCTCACCCACGGCCACAGGTGGAACGAGTACAGCCTGCCGCCGCTCGGCATGGGGACCGTGCTTGCGCACGGGCATACGCACATTCCCGAGAACAAGAAGCTGGAGTGCGGAATCACGATCTTCAACCCCGGTTCCGTGTCCCTGCCGAAGGGCGGCAGCGCACGGTCGTTCGGATACTTCGACGGCGAGCGGCTCTGCCACTATACAATCTAGAGAAGGCTGGGCTGGGAATTCGTTGTTGGAAACAGGCACTTCGGTAATTGACACGGGTCGTGCCGCGGCGCAGCCCTGTGCCTGGCGGAGCCGATGAGAAAGGAGCTTGGAATATGATCGACCACAAGGACGGGCATGAGGATGCGCGCAACGCGCAGGCCGCTTTCGACGAGGCGTCGTGTGACGCCGTCGAGGCTTATCGCGACATGGGCGAGATGGTGCTGGGCATGAAGGATGGCAAGCTCTACCTCTACACCATGGACTAGGCGTAGCGTCTTGCGGCACTTCTCGACTTTGGCGTCCTCGCCGAGCGGCGCGTGCTCGAGGATGGCCTCGCCGGGATACATCCGTAGGAAATTCGGATCGTCGTGCTGATTGTGCTTGCGTATCTCGCTGGTCTTTACCATCGGGGACAACTTCCCCGAGAAGGAAGGATGCTTAATTGACTGGGGAAGCGGTGGTTTGCTATAATCGCCGCATGAAAAACTACATAACTGCGGTGTTCGCCGCTGGCCTCGCTATGAATGGCCTTGCGGAATCCATTAAACTTCCCGCTCCAGACATGGACTCTGGGCTCACTGTCATGCAGGCCCTCAAGGTTCGCCATTCGGAGCGTGCGTTTGCGGAGACGGATCTAACCGAGTCGGAACTCTCGGGGCTTCTCTGGGCGGCAAACGGCTTCAACCGTCCCGACAAGCGCACGAACGCGACGGGGATGAACAAGCAGACGATCGCCCTCTATGTCTGCATGAAGTCGGGCGCCTACCGCTACGACGCCAAGGCGAACGAGCTCGTCAAGGTCAGCGGCGAAGATCTGCGCTAGGCCGTCGCCGGGAGCCAGGCATTTGCGGCGACCGCGCCTGTCTCGGTAGTTATCGCGGCCGACACGAGCGACCCGATCTACAAGGGCGCATGGAACACGCTTTCGCTCTACGACGCGGGCATCGTATCGGGCAACATCTACCTTTACTGCGCCGCGCACAATCTCGCGACCGTCTGCCGCGGCACGATGGATCGCGAGAAGCTGAAGAAGGGGCTTGGGCTTGCCGACAACATGACCCTGCACCTCAACCACCCCGTCGGGCATTTCGTGGGCGCGTCTCCCGTCGCCGATCCCAGGGCTGCCATAAGGGAGCGCACCGCGAAGGATGTAGCCGAGTATGGACGCGACGGAATGCGCGAGATCGAGCGGCTGTACCGCCTCTACTCTTCAAGGGGCGAGGGTTCGGCGGATGCGCTTTCAACTCTTTGCGAAAAGTATCCAAAGGCGAACCGCACCGGATGCGCGGTGATGTACGCCGCCCAGCGCGCCAGCGGAGAGGAGCGCGTCAAGCTGCTCAAGCGGGCGATTGATGACTACGGTGACTGCTTCTACGGCGACGGTGCGCAGGTTGGCGCGTATGCGAGGCTGTACCTTGCCGGCGAGCTTGCGCGTTCCGGCGACACGGCTGGCGCGGAGAAGCTCTATGGCGAAATACGCACGCTTTATCCGAACGCGCATGCCCACAACGGCAAACCGCTCTCCGAGGTAATCCCCGCTGCAAAGTAACGGCAACCCGAAAATGAAGACGAAATTTGCAAAGATTATTGTGGGGATGGCAATCTTTGCTTCGGCGGCGGTTGGTGCGGCGGAGGAGCCGGATATGCCTGGCGTGGCGCCGGAGCCGGCGGGCGGATGGAAGACAAAGATGATTTGCATTTCGGCGCCGGCGTCAAAGGACGTGGGACGGTTCTGTGCGTTCGTGAAGGACACTCTGAAGCCGACCGGCATAGAGGCTGTTGTCCTGCTCGTGCGCTACAAATACAAGTTCACGTCTCATCCTGAGTGTGCGACGAAGGACGCCATCTCCCGAAGTCAAAGAAGGTTGGTGGACGGCATCGTGCAAGCCCATTGTTGCGCGGGAGTATCTCCATGGAATCGCGTCGGCCGTGAGAAATGCGCTCCGTGACCTGCATCCCTGTCCAAATCCAAACGTAAAGTTGTTCCGCTGTGACGGCGTCGTCAGTGTTTCGCCGAAGGCGAGGTCGGTGCGCGAAATGGTGGAAGGATGCCCTTGGTCTAAGGCAGCGACTCGTACTTCAAGTACCGAACGGTAGAAGTGGGCGGATAATTCACCGTTCTGTGCTTGTGTGGGTTTTAGGCAACTCCGATGGCTCGCAAAGTTGGCGCGGTCCCTTGCGGCCCCTTCGGGGCTTGGGCTACGCCCTTGCGGCCCCTTCGGGGCTTGGGCTACGCCCTCGGCCAACCTGACGCCTTC
>CAMPAA010000252.1 GCA_946631345.1 uncultured Verrucomicrobiota bacterium | reverse complement strand
GGTGCCGGATGTGAACGGCGGCTCGAGCGATCCGCGCGTTAGCCCGAAGAATCCGTACCACGGGCGCATCGGCGCGCAGGTCGCGCCGGGCCGCTGGTCGCCGTACCGCCAGCATTCGCTGTACATGGGGCTGTTCTCGCTGTGCCTTGCGCTGGCTGGCGTGGTGCTGGGGATGCGGCGTCCTGCCGATGGCGGCGCAGCATGTGCGGTCGCTCCTGACAACCGGGCTGAGGTTCTCTTCTGGACCGTCGCGGCGGCGGTGCTGCTGCTGTGCGCGCTTGGCGGCTTCACGCCGTTCTACCGGCTGGTGTTCATGCTGCCGATGGGCGACTACATACGCTGCCCGCTGAAGTTCGTGCACCTCGTGGAATGGTGCGTGGCGGTGCTGGCGGGCTTCGGGATTGCGGCTTTGCTCAACACCCGCCTGGCGCGTCGTGCGCCGGGCATAGCCACCGCCGCGCTGGCTGCGGTCGCTCTGGTGAACATGGCGAACCTGGCTGCCATTGACGCGCGCTACTGCGCCGTCGATCCTTCCGACACTATCCGCATCGCGCTCTCCCGCGAGACGGGGACGTGCGCCATCGGGTTTGTGATGGATGGCTCCGCCAGCATCGGCGAGGCCGAATACATCCTTGCGGGCGGCACTGCGTTCAGGGACAACGCCGCGCTGAAGAGCGCCCTTGCCAGCAAGGAGTGCGCGCCGGTGTCGTTCTGGAACTTCAACGGGCGGCGTTTCGTGAAGACGGCGCGGGAGCGCGCCGGGTTCGCGCTGCTGAAGACGCGCCACGCCGCCACGCCGCCGCCGCAGGCGACCATGCCAAACGTCGTCTCGGCCATCTCCATTTTTGCCACGCTCTCGGTATGCATGCTGGGGGCGGTCAAGCTGAAACGAAAAGGTACGCATCATAAGGAAAGGTTGGATCCATGAGTGATAAGTCGAATAGGTTAAAGATTAGAGGCACGGCTTTGGCCGCATGTGCGGTGCTTGCGCTCGCCGGCGGCTGCGCGGGTATGTTCGGCGGCGGAGAGGGCGTTACGGGTCTCACCGTGAACCACCTGTCCGCACCTGCAAACGTTGCGGCGCAGCCGTCGTTCGCATGGAAGATGTCGAGCGGCAGAACCGGAGCTTCGCAGACGGCGTACCGCATCGTGGTTCGCGAAGGATGTCCGGAAGGGCCGGTGGCGTGGGATTCCGGCGTTGTGGAGACGGATGTCTCGGTCGGCGTGAAGTACGCCGGTGCGCCTCTGAAGAGCGCAACGAGGTATTTTTGGTCGGTAGAGGTCTGCAACGAGCAGGGGCGCTGGATCGATGCGGACAGGAGCATGTTCGAGACGGGGCTGATCGCCAAGGACGACTGGAGCGGTTCGCAGTGGATCTCCGCGGTCGGCTCGAAGGTGCGCACCGATCCTGTCGAGCACGGCAAGGGCAGTCAGGAGGCGGAGGACGGAACCTCATGCTTCGTGAAGGCCGTGCCGAACGGCAAGGCCGTGAAGGAGGCGTTCTGGACCGTGACCGGCCTCGGCGTGTTTGAGGCGTACGTGAACGGAAAGCCCGTTTCGCGCCTGTGCAGGTGCACGGGCAGGACAAGCCGCGATTTCCTCAAGCCCGGGTTCACCCATTTCGGGAAGACCAAGCACTCGTTCACGTATGACGTGACGCACCTCATGAGGACGGGGGTGGCGGATTCCAACTTCTTCGCCGCGCAGGTCTCCGCCGGATGGTGGCGCGACAAGATCGTGAACTTCGCAGGCAGGAAGAGCGCCTTCCGGGCGCAGCTCATCCTGCGCCATGAAGACGGCACCGAGACGCGCGTCGGCACCGACACCTCCTGGCTCTCCGCAGTGGCGGGACCCGTGCTTCGCGCGGCGATTTTCGACGGCGAGGACTATGACGCCCGCATCGGCAGCGGGTGGATGGCAGAGTCCGCACCGGCCGGGTTCACGGCTTCGGAGCTCAACACGGAGTTCAAGGGCGACATATTCCCGATGGAGGGCGCTCCCGTCGCGCTGCGCGAGGATCTCGCGCTTGCGCCCGCCGAGATGTACGTATGGAAGGGCGTGGATGGCGTGAAGAAGGATGAGTTCGGCACCGTGAAGAAGCTGCGCTTCTACAAAGACGGCGACATCGTTGAACTTGACGCGGGCGAGACGCTGATCGTGGATTTCGCGCAGAACGCCGCCGCCGTCCCGGAGTTCGCGTTCTCCGCCGCATCCGGCACCACGCTGACGATGCGTCCGGCCGAGATGCTCAATGACGGCAACGGCGCAAAGAGCCGTGGATGCGACGGCCCAGAAGGTTCCATCTACGACACAAACTACCGCAAGGCCAGGACGACGCTCAACTACACGTTCGCGGGCGGCGGAGTAGAGCGGTACCATCCTGAGTTCACCTTCTTCGGATACCGGTACGTTTCCATCACGACGACAGGCCGGACCAGGATCGCGAAAATCCGCTCAATACCGGTGACGTCCATCAGGAAATCGACCGAGACGGGCCACCTTGAAACAGGAGTTGCCGATGTGAACAGACTCGTGTCGAACGTGCTTTGGGGGCAGTACTCCAACTATCTTTCAGTGCCGACCGACTGCCCGCAGCGCAACGAGCGCCTTGGCTGGACGGCCGACACCCAGGTGTTTGCGCACGCCGGCTCGTTCAACGCCGACACGTACGGGTTCTTCCTCAAGTGGATGCGTGACATGCGCGACACGCAGCATGACGACGGTTCCTACACGGGCGTTGCGCCGCTCGCGCAGTATGGCGGCAACGCACATCAGCTCGGATGGGCAGATGCGGGCGTGATCGTGCCTTACGTAATGTGGCGGCAGTTCGGCGATACGCGCATCATCGACGAGAACTGGGATTCGATGAAGCGCTATGTCGCGCTTGTCGAGAAGGTGAAATACACGTCCAAGCAGGCGACGGAGCACCAGTGGGCCGATTGGCTGTCGTACGAGAAGCTGGAGTCCTGCAGCGGTGCCGCCTACGAAAAAGGGCCCGACGGCAAGCGCCGCACGAGGCCGGACGCCCTCAAATACTGGCAGTATCTCGGCTGCAGCTACTGGCTGTGGGACGCGCGAATGATGGCGGAGATGGCTGCGGCATCCGGCCGTGACGCAGAGGCGAAGGGCTACCGCGAGATGGCTGATCGCGCGCTTGCGTTCCTGCGAGGGAAGTTCATCGACAAGGCGGACGGCATGCTCATTCCGCTGTTCCGCGACATGCAGACGCCCGCGCTCTTCGCCCTGAAGCTGGGGCTGCTGGAGTCGCCGCAGGCGATCCGCGCGACGAAGTCCGCGTTGCTGAAGAACATCAAGGACCACGGCGACTGCCTGCAGACGGGATTCCTCGGAACCTCCATCCTGATGGATACGCTCACCTACGACGTCGGCGCGCCTGACGTCGCATATACGCTGCTGCTTCAGCACAAGAATCCGTCCTGGCTATATTCCGTGGACCAGGGGGCGACCACGATCTGGGAGCGCTGGAACTCCTACGTGAAGGCGACGGGCTTCGGGCCGTCCGGCATGAATTCGTTCAACCACTACGCCTACGGCGCAGTGCTGGCATGGATGTACGGAACGATGGCAGGCATCCGCGCCGACGACGCTGGCGGATTCAAGCGCTTCACGCTCGCGCCGATACCTGATCGCCGCATGGGCCGTGTCGACGCATCGTACGATTCGCCGTATGGGGTGATCCGTTCGGCGTGGGAGTACGGCGAAAACGGGCGGTGGACCTGGGACTTCACGATCCCGGCCAACACCTCGGCCACGGTCAAGCTTCCCGACGGCACGGTGGAGAGCCTTCCTGCCGGCACCTACACACGCACCTGCCGCTGAATTCCGCCTTGCTATGCCCGGCCACCGAAGAAGTAGCGGTTGGCGTTGTTGAACGAGATGTCCGCCACTATCTTCCCGAGCCACTTGATGTCGTTCGGGATCTCGCCGCGCGCGACCTCCTCGCCGATTCTGCC
>CAMPAA010000251.1 GCA_946631345.1 uncultured Verrucomicrobiota bacterium | reverse complement strand
CGGGACCGCACGGCGGAGCTGATGCGCGAGACGCGCATCTGGGACGTGGTGTACGACTCGATCATGGGCTACGACGAGAAGAAGATGGAGGCGATAACCCGCAGCGTGGCAAACCGCGAACTGCGCGGCGTTACGCTGTGGGGCGGCGTGATCGGCTTCGGCGTGGGGTTCTTCGGCTCGCTGCTCGTGCACTTCCTCCGCATCATGTAGGCGGGGAAGCCTTCACGACGCCAAAACAAAACAAAACTTGCAAAAACACTTGACAAAAAAAAAACCACTATGATATATTTAGCGCATATTTCTTTTAAGGGAGAATTGTACCATGCGCATGAAACATGTCATATCAGTGGTTCTGGCGTCGATGCTGACCGGTGTTCTGCCGGCGGCAGAGACCATAACGTGCGGGGGATCCGGCCCCAACCATCTGCAGGGCACAGCCTGCGACGGAGATGCGATATACTGGTGCTACACGAAGAAGCTTGTCAAGACCGACCTCTCCGGCGCGGTTCTGGCGGCGGTGGAGGTGCCCGGCCATTCCGGCGACCTTTGCGTGCACAACGGCAAGGTGTACGTGGCCACGGAGGAAGGGCTGTACGTGCGCGAATCGAACTTCAAGAACGAGGTGCGCGTGTACGACGCCGCAACGCTCGCGCTCAAGCGCGTGTACAACCTCGACTCCCACTTCAAGCAGCGCGGGTTTCAGATTTCGTGCATAGAATATGCCGACGGGAGCTTCTTCCTGCCTGCGGGGATGCCGGATGGCATGGTCGACGAGAAGAACTACGTGTTCGAGTTCAACCCGTCGTTCGAGCTCATCGCGGTGCATGAGCTCAACACCGGCAGCACCAACTACGGCATCCAGACCATCGCCTACCATGACGGGCAGCTCTTCCTCGGCAACTACGCCGGAACAGGCGCGACGAGCGGCGCGTTCGTGACGGATGCCAAGATGCAGGGCGCAGTCCACACGGCCATTCCCGGCTACGAAGGGATGATGAGCGTGACGGGCGTGCTGTACACGGCGGTGAGCGTGCAGGACAAGACCACCGGCGAGTGGACGGCGACGGCGACGGAGGTTCAGGGCCTCGACCGCCTCTGCTACGCCGTGAACGGGGAGTCCGGCGACCTTGTTGATACGCCGGCGCTGCTCACCGCGCTCGGCTTCATGCCGAAGAGCCGCTACTACGGCGATTCCGACCAGTCCATCACCGCAAGCGGCACCGAGGCCAACAACCTCATCGCGAACGCCATGCCCCAGGGCGGCAGCGTGATTACCCTCGCCTCCGGCGCGGACCATGCGTACGCCGGCGGCATAGCCGTGGCATCCGGCACGCTCGAAGTGCCGAACGCGGCGGCCATCGACGCGCCCGCGCCTGCCGTTCCCGACTCGCAGTGGCAGCCCGCGCCGGTCGTCATATCCGCCGGTACGCTGCGGTTCAACGGCGGCGGCACCATCTCGCGCGACTTCGTTACGCTTCCGCTCGCAGGCAGGATCAAGGTGCCAGGGATCATTGAGGTGGCGGCGGATGCGGCGGTCACCAACACGGGCCGCTTCCACTGGACGGACGGCACCGGCAACTTCCTCAAGATGGGCGCGGGCACGTTCGTGCTGGCCACGCCGTACGGCGAAGGGGCCGTCACCAACTACGTGGGCGGCAACCGCACGCACGACGCGCAGTGGCAGAACCTCATCACGCCGTTCAACGCGAACGGCGACGCCCCAACCTACCGCTCGCCGGCGTTCGGCGTGCTGAACGGGCGTTTCGTCATCGACACCGCGCCGGATGTGGTGACCATGCTCGGCAACGAGGCCATGATCGGCGGCCCGACCACGCGCACGGGAACTGAGACGGCAGGCCATCTCGACATCTACAGCGGCAAGGTGTTATGCAACGGGTTCTTCGTGATAGGCCGCGACAACGGCACCTCCGTCACCGCGCCGAACGGGCTTTCCTCCACCATGAACATGTACGGCGGCTCGTTCGAGTGCGACCAGCTGGAGATGTCCTACATCAGCTACTACCAATCGCCGAACGTCTCGACCTGCCGCCCGGTGCTGAACATCCACGGCGGCGAGTTCAACGTGAACACGCGCGTGCGCATCTGCTATCCGCAGGCGTACGTGACGATCAACATCGACGGCGGCACGCTGAACACCCCGAACTACATAAACGGCTACTACAATCCCGGCGTCCACTCCGAGATCAACGTATCCAACACGGGCAGGTTCATATGCGGTGAGTTCTATCCGGCGTACCTCTCGACCACGGCCCAGCCTACGTACATGCGCGTGAACGTGACGGACGGCGGCGTGTTCGCGCTGAAGACGGTGCGTGCAAAGGATTCAACACAGACGGCGCAGGACACGAAGTTCTACTTCAACGGCGGCACGCTCCTTTCCCGGCAGAACACCTACAACGACGAGATCCAGTCGTACATGCCAATCGAAATCGGCGAAAAGGGGATGACCATCGACATATCGAACGGCACGCACTGGGGCCTCAAGATGAATTCGCCGATACGCGCCAAGGACGGCGTGACCGACGGCGGCATCAAGATCGTAAACACGTCGGGCGACCTGAACCGCTGGATATGCTTCAACGGCGGGGTTGACCTTGCCGGCGGCATCACCATGGCGAACAAGGGCTATCTGCTTTTCGGCGGCGATGTGGAGACGGACGTAATATGCACGAGCGGCGATGTGTCCATCTCCGCGACGAAGGACGTGACGGTCGATTCCATCTCGATGACGGGCGCGCGGAACTACATGCGCGTGGAGATGAACGGCAAGACGAACGGACAGAACGTGCGCTCCTATCTCCTCACGGCGAAGTCGTTCACGCCGCCTCCGGGCAGGATCGAGGTCTATGCATACGAGGCCGGCGGCACTACGTATTCCGAGCCGTTCGGGACGTTCCCGTTCCTGCGCGTTCCGGCAAGCTCGGCTCTTTCCGCCAAGCAGTTCGTGTTCCGCGCGTCAAACTCCGCGTCCCACACATACCGTTTCATCGAGACGGTGGCAGACGGGTGGAAGACGATCAGCTGGGTGCATGAGGCGACGGATTCCCGCACGAAGGTCGATCCGCGCGCGTCGAACGACTGGCTGACCGGCAGCGGCAAGACGTTCACGATCGGGCCGTGGCTCGTGAACCACACGGGCAGCGACACCACCGAAAACTACATGTACAGCCAGTATTCGGACAAGACGGAATACCAGGCCGGCGGCATTTCCGTGGCGGATTCGCTCACGCTCGCCGGCGGCGGGCATATCCAGTGTTCGCCGTTCGTGAAGCTTGGCGAAGGTACGCTTACGTTCGCAGGAAACAGCTTGTATTCATTCGGCACAACGTATCAGGACCTTATGCCCGGCGGCAATCAGACGGTCTGGAATCTGTTCGACCAGGACGGGAACTCGGTCACGGGGCATCAGGCTGGCGTGATCGTGGATGCAGGAAAGCTCGTGCTCGGGACCGGCACCGATTCGCCGATGATCCGGTACCCGTCCGCGAATGAATTCTGGGTTGGGAGCGTGACCACCACCACGCCCGGCGGCGAGAAGGACGCAGCGATGGAGGTGAACAGCGGCGTTCTTCAGATGAGCGGCAATTTCGTTGTAGGGCGCAACCGCGGATCGCCAGAGACGGCATCGCACGAGCCGCTCGCATCAAGCTATTTGCAGACCGGCGGCGATGTGACCGTAGGCAAGCTGATTGTAGGCTACAGGAACGGCTCCACCGCCGCGCAGCGGGATACGTTTACGCTGAACGGCGGCCACTTCACGGCGAACGGGCAGTCGAAAACCGGGGAGGGCTCGTTGACGGGCGTAGGCACGAACGTTTGCAAGATAGTGATCAACGATGGCGTTTTCGAGACCGGCAAGACCACCTACGGGACAACCACTGACGGGCGGCTGATCGTAAACGTCTCGGCGGCCACCAACCAGTTCTCCGTGTTCGAGATGAACGGCGGCGAGGCGAAGCTCTGGTGCGATTTGGTATGCTGGAACGCAAAACCCAATTTCAACACGCAGGTGCTGCTGAACGGCGGCACGATAACGTTCGGCGGGAACAATGGCGCCACTCCGAAGTTCAACGGGGCGAACTATTCGGAGCTGCACTGGAACGGCAC
>CAMPAA010000250.1 GCA_946631345.1 uncultured Verrucomicrobiota bacterium | reverse complement strand
GCCAAGAAGGAGGTCAACGCCGTCACGGCCGAGGCCGAGCCAGGCAAGACCTACGAAGGCACCGTCACCGGCATCAAGGAGTTCGGCGCGTTCGTGGAGATACTGCCCGGCAAGGACGGCCTCTGCCACATCTCCGAGCTCTCCGACAAGCGCATACGCTCCGTCGAGGATGTCTGCAAGGTGGGCGACATAATCAAGGTCAAGTGCCTTGGCGTGGACGACCGCGGCCGCATCAAGCTGAGCCGCCGCGCCGCCATGGCCGAAGCCGACGAGCTGGCCTAAGCCGGCTTGACAGCCTGAGCGCGAAGCGCCGTCCCTCGGCAGGGGCGGCGCTTTTGTGGTATAATTAGCGGCGACACAACTCAACAAGAGAACAGAGGACATTGCAGCATGGAAATCGGCAGAAGGAAATTTATCGGTTCGGCGATGGGCGCGCTGGCGTTGGGCGGATGCCGCACGGCGGGCCTTTCGGCCAAGGTGCCGGAGCACGGGTTCAAGTGGATCGACCTCGTGCATTTCGGGATGAACATGTGGGGCGACCTGCCACGCAGCGACAAGCCCGACCGCAACGGCATCATGGCGAAGGTGCTGACGGACGAGGAGTTCGCCGCGATCATGCTAAACCCGTACCACCGCGCCCTCGACCACATGCACTTCGACGAGCCTTTCTGGCATGAGCTTTCAGCGAAGATGTGGCAGTGCGGATGCAACACGATCCTGCTCGATGTGGGCGAAGGTCTGCGCTATCCGAGCCATCCCGAGCTTGCCCTGCGCGACAGCTGGGAGCCTGACAGGCTGAAGGCCGAGGTGGACAGGCTGCGCGGAATGGGGTTCGAGGTGTTCCCAAAGCTCAACTTCTCGACCACGCACGATGCGTGGCTCGGGCCGTACGAGCGCATGGTCTCCACCCAGAAGTACTACGAGGTCTGCGCTGACGTCATCCGCGACACGGTGGAGGTGTTCGGCCCGGTGTCGAACTTCCACATAGGATTCGACGAAGAGGACATGCCGTCCTACCAGAAGAACAGCTCCATCCTGACGATCCGCCAGGGCGACCTGTGGTGGCACGACATCAACTGGTTCGTGCGCGAGGTGGAGCGGCATGGCGCGCGCGCCTGGGTGTGGAGCGACTACATCCGCCGCCACCCGCTCGATGAGTTCTGCCGGAAGATGCCGAAGACGGTCGTGCAGAACCCGTGGACCTACCGCGCGACGAAGGCCAAGATGGCCTCCGATCCTCTCATAAAGCTGTACAGCACGCTCGCCGAGGCCGGATACGACGTTGCGCCGTGCGGCTCGAACTGCTACGGCGTGACCGAGAATTTCCCGGAGATGGCGGCGTACTGCAAGGAGACGCTGCCCGCCGAGCGGTTCAAGGGGATGATCATGGCACCGTGGATCAAGACGATCGCGCCATACCGCCGCCTCCACTGGCAGGCGGCCGACCTGATTGCCGAAGCCCGCCGCCGCACGAAGATGTAGGAGAGGCGCGTGCCGCGCCTCTGCAACAGTTGACACCATACAGGAGAATAGACAGAAATGAACAGAAGGGAATTCATCGCCGGAGCGTCGCTCGCAGGGGTGGCCGCCGCCGCATCCGCCGCAAGCGCGCAGTGCTGCGCCGCCGGGGCGGACAAGGGACTGAGGCTGTGCCTGCAGTGGGGGGCGATTCCAACCGCTGACGAGTTCAACGCGAAGCTGGACTACCTGGAGGCGAACGGCTACGCAGCCGTTGAGATTCCAACGGGGCGCACCGGCGAATGGGTGCTTGAGAAGGGCGAGGCCTTCGGCAAGGCGATGCAGGGGCGGAAGCTCGCATGCGCCACGGCGTGCGGCCCGAGCAGGTTTGACTACGCCGACCCGAGGCAGAACGACGCCGAGGTCGCGCGGTTCATGCCGGTGCTTGAGATTATCGGAGGGCTGAAGTCCACGGGACTGATCATCTGCCCCGCGCGCTCCAAGCCAGAGGTTGGGCTGAAGGAGCTCCGCGAGGATTTCGTGACGAACACCGGCAAGCGCCTCGCCGAGAAGGCGGCGAAGTGCGGTACGGCTATCGTGCTTGAGCCGCTTCAGCGCAAGGAGACGCCGTTCCTGCGGCAGGTCTCTGACGGCGCGAAGATGGCGCAGGAGATCGGCGATGGCTGCAAGGTGATGGCAGACCTGTGGCACATGACATGGGAGGAGGCAAACGACCGCGCGGCAATTATAGCCGCCGGCCCGCTTCTCGCGCATGTGCACATCGCTTCGCGCCGCACGCGCAAGATCCCTGGTTCGGATGGCGCGGCGGACGACTACCGTCTTGCGTTCCGCGGCCTGAAGGAGATAGGTTACGGCGGAGTGGTGTCGTTGGAGGCGGGCTGGGTGCCGAAGGGCAAGGACGCCAAGGGCAAGCCGATCTTTCCGGATCTTGCGGAGCGCCACCAGATACTCACGAGAATGTGCGGGTTTCTGCGCGGGCAGTGGGCGGAGGCGTGAGCCGGCGCGTCAATTTAGTGGATAATGAAATAAAGGACACCAAATGAACAGAAGGACATTCATCAAGTCGGGTACGTTGTTTGCGGCGGCTGGGGCGGCATCCCATGCGCTGGCTGCCGGCAAGAGGGAGATAAGGGTGGCGGTGGTAGGCTGCGGCGGACGCGGGACCGGCGGAATGTGGAAGCCTGCGAACGCGCAGGACTTCTACAAGTTCGGTGCGCTCGGCAACATGCTTCAGGCTGCGGAACTGCTCAGGAAGGATGGCGTTGACGTAACGGTGAAGCCGGTCGCGTTCGCCGACTACTTCCTTGAGAGGGCGCGCTTCGCCGCCGAGAAGTTCGGGGTGGACACAAAGTTCGCATTCGGCGGAGCGAACGGCTACAAGAAGATCATGGAGATGCCAGAAGTGGACGCGGTGATACTCACCACGCCGCTCAACTTCCGTCCGATACACACAATGGCGGCGGTCAAGGCAGGCAAACACGTCTTCGCCGAGAAGGGGGTTGCGGTGGATGCGCCCGGCGTGAGGCTCATGATAGAGGCGTCGCGTCTTGCCGCCGAAAAGAAGCTGACCATTGTGTGCGGCACGCAGCGCCGCCACCAGCGCGGATACCTGCAGGTGAAGAAAGCCCTCGACGAGGGACGGGTCGGTGCAATCCTCGGCGGCGAGGTATACTGGAACAGTCGCGTGCCGTGGGTGCATGAGCGCAAGCCGGGGATGTCAAACAAGGACTATCTCTGCGACAACTGGCTGAACTTCGCCGAGCTGTCGGGCGACCACATCTGCGAGCAGCACGTCCACAACATCGATGTCGCGAACTGGTTCATCGGCCGGTTCCCGAAGACGGCGCTCGCGTTCGGAGCCCGCATCAGGCGCGTGAGCGGGAACCAGTACGACTTCTTCTCCGCAGACCTCGACTACGGTGATGGGGTGCACATACATTCGATGTGCCGCCAGATTGCGGAGTGCAAGGGCGACGTGCGCGAGTTCTTCCGCACGGGCGACGCAGTGATATCCACGAGCCATGCGGCCCAGGTGGTGAAGGGTGTTGACGGCAGGAAGATCATCCTTGACGGGGATTTCCCGGATGTAAACCCCTACGTGCAGGAGCACGTGGCCCTGCTCAAGAGCGCGCTCGGCGCGGGCCCGTATCTCAACGAGGGCGAGACCTGCGCGCTCTCCACGGCCTGCGGAATCATGATACGCCTTTCGGCCTACAGCGGGCAGATCGTCACGATGAACGACATCATAAAGACGGAGAGTTCGCCGTACTACAATCTGGCATGCACGCCCACCCCCGCCGACTTCGAGAATGACGGCGACGTGCCGATGCCGGAGTATGGAGACGGCCGCTGCCCGCTTCCGGGCGTTCCGTGGGAGCCGCCCAAGAAGGTGTAGTCGCCGGCGGACGGCCTGGTTCCGGCAATCCGGGCTTCAGGCAGTTGACCGAAGATTTTGCCGTGTTACGCCGATTTGACCTATGTCAAACTACCGCCAGACATAGGTCAAAAATACGTCCGCCCGCGGGCAAACGGGAATCATGCGCCAAAGCCGCTTCGCAGCCCTTCCAGAGCGGTGCCGGGATTTCTATTCCATAGAGATTCATCCGCCTGTCTGGGCCTCATGGGAAGGCGAGCCGCAGCAAAGCGTGGCCGCCGCCGTGTTTCGGGAGAAACACCTTGGTGCATC
>CAMPAA010000249.1 GCA_946631345.1 uncultured Verrucomicrobiota bacterium | reverse complement strand
GCCCCTGTAGCTCATCTGGACAGAGCAACTGCCTTCTAAGCAGTGGGTAGGAGGTTCGAGTCCTCTCAGGGGCGCCAAACGAGATGGACCCGTAGCTCAGTCGGTCAGAGCAGGTGACTCATAATCACTTGGTCGGGGGTTCAAGTCCCTCCGGGTCCACCATCTCACTCCTACCTGAGACGGAACGTACGGTCGGGCGTGCGCGAATCGCCGCCATAGAATACCGCATCCACGTGAGCGTCCGAGACCTCCAGCCGATAATGCCCGGCGGCGTGCGCGAAAAGGTAGTCCTTCACGAACGGGCGGTACTCCTCGACAAGCGCAAGCAACCCCTTCTTGGCGTCGCCTTTTGCCTTCTTGGCACGCGCACGCGCGCCGTAGGAGGCCGCGCCCTGGTCGATTATGGTAGCGCGGGCAAGCTCCGGCTTTGTCCATACGCTGTTGGCGACAAACTGCGTGACGCGGCCCTCCGGCAAGACGCAGTCGTAGAACTCAAGGCAGTGCGTATGGCCGGAAAGCGCGATGGCGTTGCGCGCCGCAAGCAGATGGAGAAGCTCGCGCCGTTCGGCGTTGCGGTCCTTTCCTCCGAGCAGGAACCAGCGCGACGCCCCGTTGGGAATCACGGGGCCGTGCGAGACGAGGAAAGTGTGGCGGGCGTCAGCAGTTTCTGCAAGCAGGCGTTTCACCGTGTCGAAGTCAGGCCGCGGCGAATTGAAGTCCACCATTATGAACACGTCCGGCCCCTGCCGGAAAGCGAACGTCGTATCCGACACCGGCACACCAAGCTCCTTGGCCATCAGAGGCGGCTGCCACGCATCAAACGCCGCAAGCGCGCCGTCCTCCGGGACGTCGCCTCGAATGTCGTGGTTGCCCACGACCGTCACAAACGGCAGCCTGCCGCCGTATGCGCCCTTGATGAGCGCATGGGCGTCATCGAGCATCCGCCTGTGCACGGCTGGATTTCCACAGTCGCCCTGCACGAGATCGCCCAATTGCAGGACAAATGCGGTGTCGGCCCGTGCGCATGCCGCAGAGGCCTTGATCAGCCGCGGCAGACGGTCCGCCCACATCTCGGCGTTGCGCACGTGCTCGCGCAGATGCAGCTCATACCGCGCCTTGGTGGTGCTGTGGGTGTAGTCCCGGTGGTAGTGCCTGATGTCGGTCGAATCGAAATGGGTATCGCCCAGAAGCGATACCGAGTACACGCCATCAGCCGCTAAAGCCGTCCAGCATCCGGAGAATATGTTGGCTCCCGCCGAGCCTGCCGCAAGTCTGATGAATCCACGCCTTGAACATTTCATGGTGAACGCCCTTTCTGTTTGTCCAAACGCCGCCTATTATAGCATATCTGCCGCCGCTGCGCATATCAGTCGCCCGCGCGTACTTCATCAATGGACGAAGCGCCGAGCAGCGCCATAGCAAGCCTGTCTACGCCCATCGCCACGCCTGCGGCGGATCCGATGTTGCCGAGAACGCCAAGAAACGTCTCGTCGATAGGATAGTCCGCCTCGCCAAGAAGTAGCCGTTCAGCCCTGGCATCCACGAACCTACGCCGCTGCTCATCAGGGTCGCACAGTTCTGTGAAACAGTTTGCCAACTCCAGACCACCAATGTAAAGCTCCCACCGTTCGGCGACATCGCCCCGCAGACGGGCGAGGCTCGCCGCCTGCGGAGGATAGTCCATGAGGAACACGGCTCCCCTTTCTTTAAGCGACGGCTCTATCTTGGTTGCCATGTCAAAGTCGAAGCGGTCCTGGTTCCAGTCAGTCCACGGATCCCACCCCGCCACCTGCCGGTATACGCTCCTCACCTCGACACGCGCGAACGCCCCGTCATTTACGCCCGGCAGACGGCATTCCATCCTCTTCGCCAGCTCAAGCACAAGGCGTTCGCAGTCGGCAAGGATGTCCATATACCCGGCATCGCAACGGTACCACTCGATCATCGTGAACTCCGGGCTGTGCCGGGAGCCTCGTTCCCCCTCCCTGAAACATGGCCCTATCTGGTATATGCGCTCCATCCCCGCCGCAAGCAGTTTCTTCATCTGCAGCTCGGGTGATGCGCGCAGATAGGATGTTGCGCCGCCCGCCTGCGATGGAACTACCGGGCAGTCAATGTGCGGCTCGGGAGCGGGGGCGGCGATCCGCACCGGAGTTTCCACCTCAACAAAACCCTGTCCGTCGAAGAAAGCGCGCATGGCCGCCACGATCTGCGCGCGTCGCTTCAGGTTCCCAATCGTCTTCTCGTCAGTCATTTCCGATTCCGTGCCTTCCGCCTGCATATTATACCACCGACCGACCACAAACACAAAAGGGCTGCATTATGGTAAAATGGGCGGACAATGAAGAAAACCACGTCAAGAAACCCACCGTTCGACATTGACCGCAACAGCGGCATCAGCCTTTCCGAACAGATCGAGGACGGATTCCGCAAGGCGATTGCGTGCGGCTACTATCGCGAAGGCGACATCCTTCCGTCGCTTGATGAGCTGGTGCGGTTGTTCAAGGTCAGCCGCATAATCCCGCGCCGCGCGCTGCGGCGTCTGGCGGACGAAGGCCTGGTTGTGCCAAGGCGGCACATCGGCACGACCGTAAGCCCGAAGGGCGTAAAAATATGGCGTGGACACGTGATGCTGCTGATCCCTGATGTTGCCGGCGCATACTATGCAAATGTGTTTGCGGACTCCTTCCGCGAAAAGCTCTCCGAGGCCGGATACTCATTCACGCGCATCACTATGAGCCGAAGCGACAACGGCCATTACGACTGCGCTCAGCTCGATGCCGAGCTAAACCGCCATGTCGACCTCACCGTGCTTCTTCACGGCTCACCAGAGATTGAACGCCACCTGTCCAAGGCAGGCGCACATTTCGCAGTCGTTGGAGGCTCCACGAAATCCAAAAGACGCAAGCCGTCACCTTGTGTGGGGCACGTGCTCCGCCCAAGAGCCGCCGCAATTCCAGACCTCTTCCTCCACTGTCGCTCCACCGATGCAAGGCGAGTTCTGCAGATAGGCTGGGACAGGGACGACGGCAAGATCACGGAGAACATCCACCCGGCCGGTCTCGCATTCGACCGCTGGATCATATCACCTGCAAGCGGCGCCGTGCACCCGGAGGATGTCCAGCGAGGCGCGCTGCAGGCAGTGTCAAAACGTCTGGAGGCAGGCCGCGAATGGCTGCCTGACGTGCTGTTTCTCTCCGACGACGTGCTTGCAAGCGGCGTGCTGATGGCGCTGATGGCGCATGGGGTGCGTGTGCCGGAGGATGTGCGAGTGGTCACATGGGCGCACCGCGGAAGCGGCCCCGTATTTGTGAAGACGCTCACACGCATGGAGATGGATCCAGAAGCGCACGGGCACACGGCGGCGGACTGCGCCTTGACATTCCTGCGCGGACGCGGCTTCCCCGACGGAATAGAGCTGCGCCCCACCTACATCAAGGGTGAATCGTTCCCTTGACCGGCAGGGCGCTCCGCAGACCTGAACGGCACCTCACACAAGACCGCGCTTGACGAGATGCTCGGCGATCTCAACGGCGTTCAGCGCCGCGCCGCGCAGAAGCTGGTCGCCGGAGACGAACATGTCGATGCCCTTCTTGTCGTTGCGCGAAATGTCCTGGCGAATGCGGCCGGCGAGCACATCGTACTTCGCCGTGGCGTCGAGCGGCATCGGGTATCCGCCGTTCAGAGGATCGTCGACAACCTTCACCCCCTCGGACTTCGACAGTATCTCGCGCACTTCCTCAGGCGTGACATCCTCCTCGAACTCAAGGTTGAGCGATTCCGAGTGGGCGCGTGGAATCGGCACGCGCACAGACGTGCACGACAGCATCAGCTCCGGCGCGTGGAGCATCTTGCGCGCCTCGTTGCGCATCTTGAGCTCCTCAAGCGTATACCAGTTCGTCTCGTCGAACTTGTCGATATGCGGAATGAGGTTGTACGTGAGCTGATGCTGGAACGCCTTGACCGTGAGCGGCTTGCCCTCCACATATTCGCGCATCTGCTGCTCAAGCTCCGCCAGACCTGGAGCGCCCGCACCGGACGCCGCCTGATAGGTGGACGCAATGAGGCGTTTCAGCCTCTTGACCTTGTGGAGCGGCGCCACAGCCTCGAGCATGATCGCCGTAGTGCAGTTCGGGTTGGCGATGACGCCCTTGTTCCAGTCGAGATCCTCCGCGTTCACCTGCGGCACCACGA
>CAMPAA010000248.1 GCA_946631345.1 uncultured Verrucomicrobiota bacterium | reverse complement strand
TCACTCCGCGCTTCGCGTTCTCCGACACCTCAATCGCTGGCGCTCCATCGCCGCCGGGATTGCCGGCCCCGCCGTCGCCGCCCTTGACGAGCGAGCCGCCGCCGGACGATATCACGGAAAGCTCCGTAGCCTCGCCGCCTCCCGCGCCGGGCACTATGCGTATCGCGGGCCGGCCGTCTCCGCCGGGCATCGAACCGTCACCGTCCGCGCCGTCCACTCCGATGAGGTCGTGCCCGTTGAGGTCTACCGTGACAGGCCCGAGGTTGTCGGGGATCTCGATCGGCAGGTCTGCGCTGTCGAGGTCGTTCGTGACCGTCACCTTCCACCCGCCCTCGCCGTCGGGCTCGACCGCAACCGGCAGGCCGGAGAAAGTCGCCTCGACCTTCGCCTGCTCCTCCGACTTGATCTCCCAGACGAGGTCGGCTATCGCGGGCTCGTCGTGGTTCACGCCGTCGTACGCAAGCGTTGCGTGCGCCGTGTATGCGCCCGGCATCATGCCTGTGTTTCCGATGTACGACGAAACGGTCACGCCCAGAGGCAGACCGGACACGCCGACGGTCTTCACCCCGCCATCGTAGAGGAACGCGCCTGCATAGTCCCACCTCGCGCCGCTCATGTCGTACGTCGCCTTGGCGATGGTGAACGGCACCTGTTTTGTCAGCCCCTCGTAGTTCGCAGTCCCCGGCACCGTGAACGTCGCGGTGTAGCTCCCCGCGTTCTGCGGCGTCGCCGAATACGTCACGCCCGCAGTCCCGAACTTCGCCGCGCCCATGTTCGGCAGGTTCGCCGCCTGGCCGTACGTCCATCCCGCAATGGAGGGTTGCGTAATCCAACTGTTGGATGCCTTGGTGATGGAAAACTTCAGTGTCGTGTCCGCACCCATGACTCCCGGCCATGTGTAGTTGCTTGAATCAACCAAATGCAGTTTCACGTCATACTGCCCCACATCCACGCCACCTGCATTCTGCACAATGTCATAGAGAGTCGAACTTGGCACCGTTGCGAGCTGCTGCCCACCCGTGTACGCCATGCCCGCTATCACCGGCGGTGGCACTGTTTGCTTGGCAATGGTAAAGTCCTTCGCAATGGAACCAGTATAGTTTCCCTTACCCGTCACCGTTACGGTCGCCGTTCCGGCATTCTTGTTGTTGACGTAGGAGAGCGTATAGTCCGTGTCCTTGACAAGCGTGTAGCCACATGTTCCATCCGTCACCACTGGGTTTGGCGTAAATGATGAGCCGATATATGTCACGTCAGCGACATCGTCCACTGTCAGCAATGAGATGTCCTTTGTCAGCCTGAACGTTGCCGTCTCCACCTTGCCCGCCACCCCATTGGTGAAGGTCGTGTGCGTCAGCACATACGTGCCGGCCTTCTGTACGCTCCAAGTCCGCTCGCCCTCGCCCGTCAGACCCTCGGCAATCGCCACGCCATTCTGCGCAACCGTCACCGTGGCGCCCTCTCCGCCGTCCCACAAGGACGAGTAAGTCAGCGTTTCATTACCTGTAGAGTCATGTATTTCCTTCGTGTCCAGCAGAAACGGCGCGGAATCGCCCGCGAACCCAACCATCGCGGCCAACGCCGCCGTCATCACAAGAATTGTTTTCGTCATCTTCATCATGTGCCTCCGTTGTTTCAAAGTTGTCTTTATCCATGTTAATTCTCCGGGTAGCGCGCGGAGACCTCACCGCGCCGTGGCGGCGTTTCCCCTCGCCGTTCAAGGATAACGAATTGGCGTCTCCTCGCGAAGCCGCTTCCGTCGGAACAGTCTCGCGCCACTTGTCATATCCCTCGTCGCTCGGCAGTTCATCCACCGCCAACTCCACGTCGTACCCGAACTCCGTTTTCTTGTGGCTGCGCGCTCCGATTCGTTCAAGCAGTTTATCGACAGGAAACCCGATGTACACCAGTTGCTGATTGATGTTCTTGACAAATTTTTTGGTGACCTTGTGCCGGGCGATCGCTTGATGAAAAAGATAGGCGCTGTGGTTGTACGCCCGGTAGAAGCCATTTGCCTCCACCAAACGCACAACCCCATTGGGTTTTTCGGTTTCAAACTTGACTATCTGCTCAAACGACGCCATTGCCGAATAAATCAGAATGAATCAAATGAATTGAATACGCGCGCAGTTCGCGCGCTATTGGGCAAATCCTCGCACAGGACGAACAGGCTGCCCGTCGACGCGGAGGGTGCTGTGCCTGCCGAAGTAGCCCGAATGGGGGCCGTGGCTCCACGCGTAGCACGAATCGTCCGAATCCGGCGTAGAGGACCAGTAGTCGCCCTCCGAGCCGGGATACCAGAGTTTCGAGTCGAGGCCGTAGCCGGCGGCCGGAAGAAAAATGCTCCTGTCCGCATACGCGCCCTTGCCTGTGACGAGCCTCCCATAGACGCCATTCTGGGTCGTCCATGTGGTGGTGCAATTGGCTTTGAGCGCTGAAAACTCCGCGGACGTCGGCATGCGCCAGTCGCCGCCCCAGTGGACATGCGCCGCATCATGCGCAGGGGCGAGGACGCCATCCGACGTGATCCAGCCTTCGCTTTGCAAGGTGTCAATACTCTTACCGTAGTTGGGCGTATTGACCGAACGGAACGAGAAGTTGGACGATGAGCCGTCCGTCGCCACCCACTTGTCATTCTCGCGCTTGTATCCGACCGTATCGCCCCACCAGAAGTAGTAGCCAGAATCCCATGGCGCATCCGCACCGATGTTCATTTCCGCCCAGTACGGACCTCCTTCCCAGAGCTGAACTTTACCAATGGCCTTCAAGTTGACACGCACAACCATATTGCTGTAGATCACCTGACCGAGCTCTGCCTGCGCATCCCAAAGTAATCGGTAATTGCCGTTGGCACACACCTCTCGATTTGTCGTCTTTACACCATCCTGCATTACCCAGAAGCGCAAGACCTTTCGGGCGTCACCAGAATCCGGGACAACTGCAAGCGAAAACAATAGATTTGTCGCCCCCTCGATTCCTGATACCTTGCAGGTGATATCCACCAGCCCATTCCACGGATACCTCTGCTTCGCAACCACATCCGAGACCGTTGGCTCGGCGGCGAATGTGGCCAAAACCATCAGCATCATTGCCATTGCGACTTTCTTCATTTTCGTTTCCCCGTTTAGTTAAGCTTTTATAATTTCTATAGACGCTACCTTAATAGAGCTCTTCCCCCTAAGAGAAGTTACTTTTAATTCTACTTTTTCTCTACCATTCTTGAGAGCGATTATCACCGCTAAATCAATACCTATTTTCGAAGGTATTTCAAATGCCCGATTACAAGTCTGAACATTTGCATTTCTATTGCTCTTGCCATCTTCGCCTGAAACAAAAAGTATGAACTTTTCAGAACCGTCACCCTTCCTCTGCTCAAACACATAGGGCGAGATCGGATCGATGGTAAATGACTTATCCGTCAAATTGACACTCGCAATAGTCCCGCGGGTCTTATAGGTTGTTGTTGACACGACTCATTTCTCCTTTGCTTGTTCTTTTAGACGTTCAGAAATCTCCGTGCATACATTGGACAAATCAGGATAGACGTTTTCGGCCGGCATCCCGAAATACCGAAGTTCCTCAATAATCTGTTTCTTGAATTGTCCATCAATCTGAATAACGGCAACTTGGGCTATGCCACAACTCGGCGCATCCTCATTCTCATAATCGTCGGGCGCGAAAGTCGGATTAAGCGGTTCCTTGCCGTCCCGACATCCAAATGCGAGGAATACGCCAGACTGGTTCCTTATCCGTCGCGTGTTCCACACAGGCTTGAATGCCCACACGTGCTGAATCTCCTCCCGCAACTGCTCCTTTGCCGAACGGAGGTTGTCGCCTGTCGATTCGGAAACCGGCATCGAAAATCCAGGGCGGCTATTCGTTACTTCATATCTCAGATAGTCAAGTCCATCTTCCATTGATGGATTTATGTTTCCGCATTTCACCAGTGGCAAATGTGCTATTGCGGTAATGATATCGCTCGTAAAGGATTTCATCCGTTCCCTCTTTACCTTCATGATACGGATATAGCCGTCATGCCCATTATCGCGATTGGCCCTATTGATGTCCCCCAATCCACATGCGAACTGCACCGCAGTCAAGATATTTGACGTCATATCGCAAAAGCGTGTCGGTAGCTGGTAGTGCTGCATTCGTGCGACCCTTTCCACCATCGTTTTGTCTTCTTCAAACGATATTACA
>CAMPAA010000247.1 GCA_946631345.1 uncultured Verrucomicrobiota bacterium | reverse complement strand
CTTTCAACCTTTAACCTTCAACGAAACAACCTTCAAACTCTCAAACTTATGTGGTCGCACGCAAGCGCCGTCAAAAAATGGGAATACGGCGCTTCTTTTTTGTTCTTTCCCGTATTGACATAGATTTGTGCTATAATGTGCGGCGTGAAAAGAATGCGAGAAGAAGAGAGTTCGGAAGAGAAGCGGGAGAAGCTGCCGCTGGTCAAGGGGCATACGGCCAAGGATGACGTGACGGCCGTGATGCGGCAGTACAACCTGCCTGAACGATTCCCGAAGATGGTGCTGCAGGAGGCCAAGCGCCTTGAGGCGGACGGCGTAGGCGACCTGAAAGGGCGGCTCGACCTGCGACGGAAATTCATCTTCACCTGCGATCCTGTGACCGCAAAGGATTTCGACGACGCTTTGTCGCTCGAGACGGACCGCAGGGGCAACCGCGTGCTTGGCGTCCACATCGCGGACGTATCGTACTACGTACGTCCCGGGACTGCGCTCGACCGCGAGGCGTACCGTCGTTCCACGAGCGTGTATCTGCTCAACCGCGTGGTACCGATGCTGCCGGAGGTGCTGTCCAACGGCGTGTGCTCGCTTGTGCCGGGCGAAGACCGTCTTACGTTCAGTGCGTTCCTCACCTACGACAGGGAGGGCCGGTGCATAGGGCGGCGCTTCGCCAAGTCGGTGATACGTTCGTCGGCGCGGTTCACCTACGAGCAGGTGATGGCACTCATCGCCGGTCGCCCGCAGCGGGCCATTCCCAAGCGGCAGGCGCGCACCGTGCTGGCGCTCCACGCGCTTGCGCAGCAGCTCCGCACGAGGAGGTTCGCGGAGGGCGCGCTCGACCTTGAGGTGCCGGAAACTGAGATAATGCTTGACGACGACGGCATGATGACGGGGCTTGCCGAGCGCCCGTACGACGAGTCGCACCAGCTGGTGGAGGAGTGCATGGTGGCGGCGAACGAAGCCGTCGCCAAGGAGCTGTGGACGCACGGCGTGAGGATACTTGCGCGACTGCATGCGCAGCCCGACCCGGAGCGGCTGGAGCAGCTGCGCGCGGATCTCGGCGCGATTGGCGTTTCGTGCGGTGACCTTTCGCACGGCAAGAACGTGGCGAACTTCCTGAAGAAGATGAAGGATCATCCTCTCGGCAATACGGTCGCGGTGATGGTGCTGCGTTCTCTCAAGCGTGCGTGCTACGATGCGCGCAAGATGGGCCACTACGGTCTCGCCAAGGACTTCTACGCGCATTTCACGAGTCCGATCAGGCGCTATCCCGATCTCACCCTCCACAGGCAGCTGGCGGACTTCGTGGCGACGGGCAGGGGACGCATGCCGCAGAACAGGCTGGACGCCGCCGCGAAGCACTGCTCGGAAATGGAGGAGCGCGCGGACGAGGCCGAGCGTTCGCTGCAGGAGATAAAGAAGTTCCGGTTCCTGGAGGAGAACGGCGGAGTGTTCGACGCAACCGTGAGCAGGGTCGCGAAGTTCGGCGTGTTCGTGGACGTGCCTGCGCTGGCTACGGGCGGGCTGGTGCATGTTTCGCAGCTCTCGAACAGGTTCGTGCGCTTCGACGCGCGCACGCTCACGCTTGCCGACGGAAACCGCACATGGCGGCTCGGCGACACGCTGCGCCTGCGGGTTGTGAAGGTAGACTGGGCCAACCGCTGGGTGGACTTCGCTCCGGCGGCGGGGTTCCGGGAGAACGTTCGGAACAAGGTGCGCGGCGTCACCGCGCCGAAACGGAGGAGGCACTGATGGACCTTTCGCTCCTGATGGAGAAGTTCAACGTGAAGGGGAGGCTCGTGACCCTCGCCCCGTTCGGCAGCGGCAACATCAACGACACGTTCCTCGCCGTCTACCGGAATACGTTCACGGAGACGCAGGTGGTGCTGCAGCGCGTGAACAGGAAGGTGTTCCCGCGTCCAGAGGAGATCATGCGCAACATGCACGCCATCACGCTCCACTGCCACGAGAAGCTGGAGCGTGACGCCATGAGCGGCCGCGACGACCGTGTGTGGCAGATGCCTCGCATCGTCAAGACGAAGGATGGCCGCGATTTCGCGTGCGACGAAAAGGGCGAGGTTTGGCGGGTGATCACGCGTATCCTTTCGGCACATGCGTTCGACACGGCGCAGGGTCCAGAGCACGCGCTCGAATGTGGCAGTGCGCTCGGCCACTTCCACTACCTCCTTGCCGACCTGCCGCCGGAGTCCGTAACTGATCCTCTGCCTGGCTTCCATGTGACGAGCGGATACCTCAGGCAGTACGACCGTACCCTGCGCTCGAAGCACGCGCAGGCGCTGCTCAACGCATCCGTCGAGGCCAAGCGGTTGGCCAAGTACGTGGACGAGCGCCGTGATTTCGCTCTCTGCCTCGAACGCGCCGAGGCCGCAGGCGAGTTGAAGCGGCGCATGTTCCATGGCGACCCGAAGGTCAACAATATCATGATCGACGACTTTACCGGCAAGGGTACGGCGATGATAGACCTCGACACGGTGAGCCCCGGCCTCGTGCAGATAGACGTGGGCGACGCGGTGCGCTCCATCTGCAATCCGGCCGGCGAGGAGGAGCCGAACCTCGGCAAGGTCGCGTTCGACGAGAACCTCTTCCTGGCGTTCATGAAGGGCTACATGCGGGAGGCGGGCGTGTTCATGACGGCGGCAGACCGCGACCATCTCTACGATGCGGTGCGTCTTCTGCCGTTTGAGCTGGGGCTGCGGTTCTTTCAGGACTATCTCGCGGGCGACAGGTACTTCAAGACGCGTCAGCCGGGGCAGAACCTCAACCGGGCGCGCGTGCAGTTCCGCCTCTGCGAATCCATCGAGGCGCGCGAGGGCACGATCCGCGCGATCCTGCAGCGCCTGTAGATCGGAGTATGGTTTGTCTATGGGCGGCAGAGCCATGCGATATGCACTTCCGGCTTGCTCCGCGCTCTATGCGCGGGAGCTTGTGGAGACCGAGGGTGATATCCCCGGCCGCCGCATATACTTCGGGCGCGTGACGGAGGAGCTGCCGGAGATATCGGAGCCTGAGTTCAACTTCCGCTCGTGCCGTCTGCTCGCATGGGCGGTGAAGCGTTTCGGGGATGGTCTCGGAGAGTTCATCTCGCGGTACGGGCGCGACCGCGTGGCGGTGGTGCTGGGGGCGTCCAACACGGGCGTTGACGAGGCGCAGGGCTTCATCGACGAATCCCTGTCTCGGACTGGGGCGGATGCGGCGCGCTTCCCGGATGCGTTTCGCTTTGCGATGCTGGAGCTTGGCGCGCCTGCGGACTACCTTGCGCAGGCCGCTGGCGTTACGGGGCCCGCCTACACGATCTCGACCGCCTGCAGCTCGTCGGCCAAGGCGTTCCCCGCCGCGCGGCGGCTGATGGAGGCTGGGTTTTGCGACGCTGCGATCGTCGGTGGCGTGGATGGGCGATGCCGTTTCGCTATGAACGGGTTCCATGCGCTTGGCGCGCTTGCGCAGGGCCGGTGCCGCCCGCTGGCGGAGGACCGCGACGGCATATGCCTTGGCGAGGGCGTGGCGCTTTTCCTGATGGAGCGGAGTGGCACTGGCGACGGGCGCACCGTACATTTCGCGGGCGCGGGCGAATCCTCGGACGCCTACCATGCCACGGCCCCCGACCCTGAAGGGCGCGGGGCTGAGGCGGCGATGCGCATGGCGCTCGCGGATGCCGGGTGTGGGCCTGATGCCGTGGACTACATCAACCTTCACGGAACGGGCACTGTGGCGAACGATGACATGGAGATGAAGGCAGTGAGCCGCGTGTTCGGGGAGCGCCTGCCGGCGACGGAATCAACGAAATCCATGACGGGCCACTGCCTTGGCGCGGCAGGTGCGGTGGAGGCGGCGATCTGCTGGGAGAGGCTGCGGCGGGGGGATGCGTCATGCGCGCTGTCGAACTCGTTTGCGTTCGGCGGCAGCAACGCCAGCATCGTGCTTGCGGTATGACCACCGCGCCATTCCGTCGTTTATTTTTTTGCGTTTTGCCTTGACGCGGATAGGGCGTAAGAGTATACTTCCCGATTCACAAGCCGCATAAGGCGAGTGCCGAACGTGGCTGATACACAAAAACAAGGACGAATCAAGATGGATATCTACTGTGGTAACCTGGCTTACGCCACTACCGATGACGGACTGAAAGCCGCATTTGCGGCGTATGGCGAAGTTACCTCTGCTCGCGTGGTGACCGATCGCATGAACG
>CAMPAA010000246.1 GCA_946631345.1 uncultured Verrucomicrobiota bacterium | reverse complement strand
GGGGTCTGTGACCACAAAAAAGAATTGGCGTCATTTCAACAGTGTTCTTGCGTCACTTCTATAGAGTTTGTGCGTCACTTCTATAGAGTATTGACGCCAAAACTCATGACTGTTCACAGGCGGAAACGATTTTGTCCACAGGCGGGGTTCGGAGTGTCCACAGGCGGGGTTCGGGGTGTCCGCACGGCAGAACGCTCTTTGGCAGACGGCGGAACGGATTTGCCCTAAGGCCAGAATGCCGCCGCCTTTGCTTGCAGGGGTGCGACATACTCCCGCCCTCAAAAAATGTATCGTAGTGCGCGAAAGTAAACGCACCATTGCAGAGGTAAACGCACCTGTTCTGCCGGTAATGTGATGCGCCTTGCGTTCCCGGATCGTGGCGATTAGGTGCAATGGCCTTTCCTGGCACGGATTCGGGTGCGTTTACCCTAAAAATCGCAGTTGAAGTCAACAGTGCATCAGCCCGTCAGCCAAAGTTGGCAGGTTAACGTGGCTGTGATGCCGTTGGATTGCGGTTTCAGGCGAGCGGCATGGTCATCTGGCCGCCGATGTCGGGAGGGAACATCCGCCGGATCGTGCCGTATTTGCGGAAAGCATGCGCGATTATGCGCTGGCGACGCTCTTCGAGGCTCAACTGCGACGCAGAAGCGACCTTGGAGAGGAACGCGCTGATGGCGCGGTATGTCTCGCGGGCCTTTCCGCTCGTGGCGGTGTAGATGGTGACCATTCCCCGCCGCGCATGGCGCGACAGCCGCGCGATGCACGACTGGAGGAGCGGGCGGGACGTGGCGGGCGGCGCCAAGTTCAGCGTCTCCACGCGCCTTATGGTTGCCGATGACGGCAGCGAGGCTTGTGTGGCGGTCAAGGGCACGAAGAAAGCCCCCGTCGGAGACCAAGTAATGGTCGCTCCCCGCGCGGCGGCATTTGGGATGTGACGCATGAAACGCGGGGAGCGGCAAATCTGCCGCAAAGGGTGGAAGTATTCCGATTGATTCATCTTTTTCCATCTGCGCCCGTTTTGTGGTATAATTACGGGCGCGTTTTTGAAGCAAAAGAAAGGATAGCAGATCATGGCCTGTTTTACAGTACCGCTCACGACGGCAGTTGTCGCAACCGCAGCAAAGAAGGCGTTGCCCGAATCGGCGCACGGCAACCCGTTCGTCACCAAGCTCGGATGGCTCGGCAAGATGATGTTCGGCGGGAGCTTCCTGCTGGCGATCGAGCATGTATACCATGGCGAGATAATTTTCGCTCCGCCGTTCCTCACCGCAGTCAGGGACGGCAACACGGCCGACATGCTGCATGAGATGGCGACGCGCGGCGTTGCGATGGCGGTGCTGCTGCTGGCCGTATGGGTGGGGATGGTTGCCGTATCCACATGGCTGGAGCGTTCGCCTAAGCTCGGGCTTGCCGGCGGGGAGGCCTGAGCCATGTGCGAACTGATGACCATCGCCGCCGCGCTTGTGTTCACGGCGGTGTATTTCTTCGGCAGGCGCGAGGGCCGTTCCAGCGCGGCCGTTTTCACGACGATGCTGATGTTCTGGGGCGCCGCGCTCATGTGGAGCGTGGACTGCGTGGCCAACAGGATGGAAGGCGAGCCCCTGCTCGACATGAGCCGCGAGGATGCGATCCTCGGCGGAATCATCGTGGCGGCAGGGCTGCTTGTGTTCGGCGCGCTCTGTCTTGCAGGGCGTCTTCGCGTCCGTGCCTGAGGGCGGTAAGGGGAGTCTCGGCATGGTTGACCTGAGCATAGACCTTGGCGGGCTGCGCATGACGACTCCTGTCACAACCGCCAGCGGCACGTTCGGGTACGGCACGGAATACGCCGACCTGCTTGACTACACCAAGCTCGGCGCAGTTACCGTGAAGGGGGTGCGGCGCGATCCGTGGCCCGGAAACGGGATGCCGCGCCACTGCGAGGTGCCGGGAGGGCTCGTAAACGCAATCGGGCTGCAGGGGCCGGGCGTTGAGGCGTTCATCGAGAACTACATCCCGCACTACAGGATGATGGCCGCGAAGTCGGTGGAGCGCGCAGGTGCGCCTGCGGAAAGCGTTCCGCCGCTGATCGTCAACATCTGGGGCGGTTCGGTGGAGGAGTACGCCGAAGTCGCCGCGCGCCTTTCCGAAGCGCCTCTTGTCGGCGCGATAGAGTGCAACGTGAGCTGCCCGAACGTAAAGGAGGGCGGGCACACCTTTGGGCAGGATCCTGCCGTTCTGGCGCGGCTCGTGAAGGCAGTCCGCGCCGCGACAAGGCTCCCGCTCATCGTCAAGCTCGCCCCGAACGTTCCCGATCTCAGGCCATACACCGCGGCCTGCGAGGACAGTGGCGCGGACGCGCTTGCGCTCATCAACACGATTCCGGCGATGGTGATCGACATAAAGACGCGCCGTCCCGTGCTCGCCAACGTGACAGGCGGCCTTTCCGGTCGCTGCGTGCATCCGGTGGCGGTGAAGTGCGTGTACGACGCACATCGCTTCTCCAGGCTGCCGATCCTGGCGATGGGCGGCGTCTACGGCTGGGAGGATGCCGTGGAGCTTATGCTCGCAGGGGCGTCCGCCGTCGCCGTGGGTACCGCAACGTTCACCTCTCCCGGCACCGCCGCCGTCGTGGCGGATGGCATCGCCTCCTACTGCGAGGCGAACGGATTCGCGTCGGTGCGAGAACTGACTGGAGCGCTTGCCGCCTGAGGAGCGCGATGTCAAGGAAGTCCGCCACACCAGGCAGCGTGCTTATCACAGGCGCATCAAGCGGCGTTGGCGAAGCGCTTGCGATTGAATGTGCCAGGCGCGGCGTAGGCCACATCTTCATGTGCGGGCGCAATGCCGAGCGGCTTGCCGCCGTGGTGGATCGATGCAAGGCGGAGTCTGGGGCGAAGCCGTGCGTGGAGGGGCGGATACTTGACGTGACCGACGAGGCGGCGACGCGCGCCTGGATCGAGGAGTGCGACAGCAAGGCTCCGCTTGAGGTGGTGTTCTCCAACGCCGGCATCGGCACGGGCGCCGAGAGCGAGGAGAACGTGCGGCGCACCTTTGCGACAAACGTAGGCGGCGGGCTGAACGTGGTGCTTCCGGCGATAGAGCTGTTCCGTCGCCGCCCGGCGGCGCCAGACGGTTCGCCCCGCCGCCGGCAGATCGTGGTGACTGCGAGCATAGCTGGCTACGCGCCGCTTTCCACGTGCCCTTCGTATGCTGCGACCAAGGCGGCGATGAAGAGCTGGGCGCTTTCCCTGCGCGGGATGCTGAAGCGCGAGGGGATATGGGTGAACGCCATATGCCCTGGCTTCATCCGTTCGCGCATAACCGACCGCAACACCTGCCCTATGCCGTTCTTCATGGAGGCGGACAGGGCGGCGAGGATCATCCTCGACCGCGTAGACCGCAACGTCGGGCTGATCGCGTTCCCGTGGCCGATGCGCCTTGGCGTGTGGCTGATGTCCGCGCTGCCGTGGAGGCTTTCCGAGTTCATCTCCTGCCTGCTTCCGGAGAAGACGTCGTCCGGCAGGTGCCGTGGCAGCGAAAAGGAGTCGATAGCGTTTTGAAAGCGCCGGAGATATTGGCGCCGGCCGGCGACATGACCTGTCTCCAGGCGGCAATCGATGCGGGGGCGGATGCCGTCTATTTCGGACTTGGCGAGTTCAACATGCGCCAGCGCGCCGGCGTAAACTTCACGGTGGAGGACCTGCCGGAGATAAAGCGGCGCTGCGAGGGGGCGGCTCGCAAGGTGAAGCGCTACCTCACGCTCAATTCAATCATGTTCGAGGACGAGACCGGGAAGGTGGAGGCGATCATACAGGCGGCGAAGCCTTACGTGGATGCGTTCATTGTGGCGGACTGGGGCGTGGTGGAGCTGTGCCGGCGCAACGGCGTGCGCTTCCACATATCCACGCAGATGAGCATCTCCAACTCCGCCGCCGTGCGTTTCGTGAAGGGGCAGGGCGCGTCGCGCGTGGTGCTGGCGCGCGAATGCACTCTCGCCGAGGTGAAGCGCATTGTTGCGGATGGCGGGCTGGAGGTCGAGTGCTTCGTGCATGGGGCGCAGTGCGTGGCGGAAAGCGGGCGCTGCATGATGAGCCACGATGCCTACGGCTGCAGCGCGAACCGTGGAGAGTGCCGCCAGCCATGCCGCCGGATGTTCCTGCTGAAGGCCGTGGACCTGTATGCGGATGGCGATGGCAGGCCCGTGCACGATTCGGATACGGAGTTCCTCGTCACGCCGCACACGGTGATGTCGGCGAAGGATCTCTGCTCGCTGCCGTTCATCGACC
>CAMPAA010000245.1 GCA_946631345.1 uncultured Verrucomicrobiota bacterium | reverse complement strand
GTGCATCCCTCCCCACGACAGGACGCTGCGCCCTTTCAGCCGCACGATGAAATCACGGTTTTCCTCGATGAAATAGTCGTAGAATGCGGGTCTGTCGCCCCCTCTGTCGTACACGACTGAGCCCTTGCCTCCCGTCGCGGCATACACCGCTTTGACAATCTTCAGCACCTCGTCGTTCTCGCCCTTGAAGCCGGGAGAGCGGGACGACCAGAGCTTCAGCGCGAGCGGCCCTGCCATGCACCCTGTGGCGCGATGGTAGGGCGGATTGGGGGCAATTCGCACAACACCGCCGTTTCTGGTATAATAGCGGCATGAAGAAAGTAATTCTGCCGTCCATCATGTTGTTCGCAGCGGTCGGCTGCGGCAAATGTCTCGTTCTTGCCCCGGCGAGCACGGAAGTCGTGATTGCGCCCGATGCGCCAAAGACAGGGCGGCAGACTGAACGGCCGGGTTGCGGAAGGTGAAGCGGCTGGGGCCGTGCTTGCTGCGGTTGAGCGGTGGTTTGCGGATTCAAACTTTGCTTAGAAAAGGAAGAGAGACATGAATACAGGAAAGTTAATGGTTCTGGGCGTTGTTGCGGCCGCGCTTTTTTGCGTAGGCTTCACGTGCCAGGCGGAAGTTGCAGTGCATTCTGAGGTGCGCGATGGCGTTACCTTGCGATGGTTCGAGGAGATGGTGCCGATGAAGGACGGCACTAAGCTGTACACATACGGCGTGTTGCCGCCGGAAGGCGAGAAGTGCGCGATAGTCTTCGCTCGCAACCCGTACGTGCAGGAGAAGCGTGTAGACATGGCAGCGTATGCGCTATCCCAGCGCAAGGCGCTGAAGCGCGGCTACGCGTATGTGGAGCAGCATGTGCGCGGAACCGGCATGAGCGAAGGGGACTGGGTCGCATACGTGGCAGAGCGCGATGACGGCCTCGCCACGCTTGAATGGATCCGTCGCCTTCCGCACTACAACGGCGAGATATTCCTCACTGGCGGGAGCTACTGCGCATCCGTGCACTGGAGCTACCTTGGCACCAATCCGCACGATGTCAAGGGCGCAGTGCTCACGGTCCAGGACGTGAAGCGGTACAACATCCACTACAGGAACGGACACTACAAGTCCGCCCTGCATGGCAACTGGGTGGTGCAAGGGTACAAAAAGAAGAACAAAAACCTCAAGCGCGATCCATCGGTGGAGTTCACGGATCTTCCGCTCAAGGGGTTCTCGGAGCGGCGTCTTGGCGAATACGTGGCCGATCTTGAGGAGACGTGGCGGCATCCGCGTCCGGAGGACGAGTGGTGGCGCACGCCGGGCACGGCGGGAGCCGAGTACAGGAGGGCGCTACTTGATTCCACGATGCCGGTCATGATGATTACAGGCTTCTATGACATCTACACCGAAGGGATATTCGACATGTGGCGCGAGCTGCCGCCGGAACGCCGCGCGAAATGCGCGCTCGTGGTGGATGCCCTCGACCACAGCGGACGCCGCAGGAAGGGCGTCGATGCGAATTCGCCTGTGTTCTTCCCGGGCGGCTCGCGTCATGACGACGTGGCGGTGGATTCCGCGTTCGACTGGTTCGACTGGTGCCGGGGCAAGGGCGGCCTCAAGTATGCGCGCCCCGGCGAGACGCGCTGGTATTCGCTGTGGAACAACGAATGGAGATCCGCACCGGAGATGACGGATGCGCCGGGCACGCTTTCTCTCGCGTTCACTCCTGGGATGCACCTTGCGGTCGCGCCAATCCCGCCGAGCACGAAAGCCGTCGAGTTCGAGTACGACCCATCGTCGCCGCCGTCTTTTCCGGGTTCAGGCTGCCTCGGGTTCGGTGGCATGAGAGAGCAGCCGGAACCGGGGTTCCGCGATGATGTCGTTTCGTTCGTGTCGGGGCCGTTCGTCAAAAGGTTTGATGTGCGTGGCCGCATGAGGCTTTCCCTTGCAGTATCGTCGGACTGCGACGACACCGCGTTCTTCGTGAGGGTGAGCATCCGCAAGCAGGACGGCAAGTGGTACACACTCAGGGATGACATTAAGTCCATCTCATGGGATACGCCGGAGTACAAGCCTGGCACGGAGGCTATGGTGTCTTACATCCTTTCCGATCATGCCTTCGCCATAGAGAAGGGCGACTGTCTGCGTGTGGACATTGCCGGCGCAAACGTGTCAGGGTTCATCCCGCACACCAATTTCAAGGGGCCGTTCGCCGAGCAGGCCAAGTCGCGCACCGCAACCAACTCAGTCTTCCCCGGTAGATGCATGCTGACGATTCCGGTGGAGAAATAGCGTGCGTCTGATGGAGCGTCTGGCAAGGTCGTGGACCTCGTGCATCCCTCCCCACGACAGGACGCTGCGCCCTTTCAGCCGCACGATGAAATCACGGTTTTCCTCGATGAAATAGTCGTAGAATGCGGGTCTGTCGCCCCCTCTGTCGTACACGACTGAGCCCTTGCCTCCCGTCGCGGCATACACCGCTTTGACAATCTTCAGCACCTCGTCGTTCTCGCCCTTGAAGCCGGGAGAGCGGGACGACCAGAGCTTCAGCGCGAGCGGCCCTGCCATGCACCCTGTGGCGCGATGGTAGGGCGGATTGGGGGCAATTCGCACAACACCGCCGTTTCTGGTATAATAGCGGCATGAAGAAAGTAATTCTGCCGTCCATCATGTTGTTCGCAGCGGTCGGCTGCGGCAAATGTCTCGTTCTTGCCCCGGCGAGCACGGAAGTCGTGATTGCGCCCGATGCGCCAAAGACGGTGCTGTTTGCGGTAGAGGAGATGACGAATCTGCTGTCGCAGGCGTTCGGATGCGCGGTACCGGTGGTAACTTCGCCCACGCCGGGCAGAAACGGCATCTACCTTGGCGACTCCGTGTGGACGCGCAAGGCCGGAATCGACGTATCCGGGCTGAAGCGGGACGCGTTTATGATCGTTGCCGACGACTCCAACGTGTACATAGCCGGGCGCGACGACCCGAAGGAGGATACTCACAAGGCAGTGTATTCTCCGCACACGGGAGCCTGGTCACAGCTGCACGAACATGCTACACTTTTCGGGGTGTACGAGTTTCTCGAGCGCTACGCCGGGGTGAGGATGTACTTTCCGGGAGAGCTCGGCACGATCGTTCCGAGAACGGCCGGAGTGAAGGTAGCCCCTGCTCGGCTCTCGGTTGCGCCAGACTACTCCGTGCGCAACTACTCCGCCTTCAACGACGGCCTCTACTTCGAAGGGACCAACCGCGACGCCAAGCTCCTGCCGGCCCGCAAGCTCAACTACCAGCGCAACAGGATGCAGACGCTCTACGTTCCGTGCTGCCATGGGTCGAACGGGTTCAGGCTCCAGAAACGGTTCGCGAAAGAGCATCCGGAGTACATGCTGCTGTTCGAGAAGGGCGGCAAGCTGGTGCGCGACACCGACCCGAAAGAGAAGTCGCACCACCCTGGGCAGCTCTGTCATTCGTCAAAGGTGTACGACGAAATCTTCAAGGACATCTGTTCCTACGCCAAGGGCGAACCGCCGGAGGTGCGCGGCATGGGCTGCTGGCGTGAGGGCAACAAGGAACAGGACTGGGCCATATCGACATTCCGCAAACCGTGGGTCGACATCATGCCGCAGGACGGATATGTTGCCTGCCGTTGCGACAAATGCCAGGCGGCGTACAAGAATGGCGAGCAGCACTACGCGACAGAACTGATCTGGGGGCGCACCGTGGAGCTGGCCAACCGCATCAAGCAGGAGGGGCTCGATATCCGCATCACGCAAATGGCCTATACGCCATACCGCCGTCTGCCGGACTTCGACATCCCCGACAACGTGGATGTGATGGTCGCTGAAGGCGGGCCGTGGTCGCTGTCCAACCCGTCAGGGCTGAAGCGCGAGATGGAAGAGATACGTTCATGGAGCGATAAGCTCAAGCACCCCGTGTGGATCTGGACCTACCCGAACAAGTACGGTGCAATGAACCTCACTAACATACCGAACGCGACGCCGCGTGCCTGGGCGAAATACTACAAATCGCTGAAACCGTGGATCTTCGGCGCGTATGCGGAGAGCGAGAACGACAGGTTCCTGAACAACAGCCTTTGCTACTACGTGTTCGGCAAGGTGTGCTGGAACGCGGACACTGACGTCGATGCGCTGCTGGCGGAGTACTATCGGCTGATGTTCGGAGCGGCGGCACAGCCAATGAGCGCGTTTGGAGACGAGATCGAGAGCAAGTGGCTTAACGAGGTTGCGGGACGACTTGTAGATACGGATCTCGGCCCTATGCGACAGCCTCCAAGCCCATACGACCTCTACATGCGCATATACTCGGCGGAGACGCTTGCGCGCTGGGACGGTTATCTGAAGGCGGCGGAAGCGCTCGTGGCGCGCGATTCCATTGAGGC
>CAMPAA010000244.1 GCA_946631345.1 uncultured Verrucomicrobiota bacterium | reverse complement strand
CTCGAGACGCAGATGGCCGACCCTGCCTGGACGAACAAGGAGGAGCGCAAGGAGTTCCGCTTCCCGCTTCCCTTCACCAAACGCAAATGATGTGATCTTGATTCAGAGGATCGATGATGGAGTTTGAGAATACTATCGGACTTGAGACGCACGTTCAGCTGAAGACGCGCACCAAGATGTTCTGCAGCTGTCTGCTGAAGACCGGCTGCGAGCCCAACACCAACGTATGCCCGGTGTGCCTTGGCTATCCAGGCGCGCTGCCGGTGATGAACAAGGAGGCCGTGAAACTCACGGTGATGAGCGGGCTCATGCTTGGCTGCTCGATAAACCGCCACGCCACGTTCGACCGGAAGAACTACTTCTATCCGGACATGGCCAAGGACTACCAGATATCCGAGAACGGCAATCCGCTTTGCATCGGCGGCGGCGTTGAGATACTGCGGGCGGACGGCACCAAGAAGCTGATCCGCATCAACCACATCCACCTGGAGGAGGATGCCGCGAAGATCAACCACTATGCCGCGCACTCGGGCGTGGACTTCAACCGCGGCGGCACTCCGCTCATGGAGATTGTGTCCGAACCTGACCTGTCGAACGCAGACGAGGCCATCGCCTACCTGACGGCGCTGAAGGAGATGCTGGTGTACGCAGGCGTGTCGGACTGCAATCTCGAAGAGGGGAACATGCGTTCCGACGTGAACATTTCGATACGTCCGGTGGGCGCGGAGAAGCTCGGCACGAAGGTTGAGATCAAGAACATGAACACCTTCAAGGGCATCCACGCCGCGCTCGAGTACGAGGCGCGCCGCCAGCGCGAGTGCATGGCCCACTCAATCCCAATCGTGCAGGAGACGCGCCGCTGGGACGGCGAGGCGCTGGAGACGGCGTCCATGCGTTCCAAGGAGAACGCCCACGACTACCGCTATTTCCCCGAGCCGGACCTCGTGCCGGTTGCGCTCTCCGAGGAGCAGATCGCGGAGTGGAAGGCGCTTCTGCCGGAAAAGCCCGAGCTGCGCAGGGCGAGGATGATGGAGGAGTACGGCATCGCCGAGTACGATGCCGGGGTGCTGTCGCAGCACAAGGCAAACGCCGACTACTTCGAGGCGGCCGCGAAGGGGTTAGACAAGAAGACGGCGAAGCTGCTTTGCAACCTGTACATGTCGGATGTCATGGCGTTGATGAACGCCAGCGGCAAGGCCATCGGCGAATGCGCGATGAAGCCGGAGGCGCTGCGCGCGCTCGTCGTTCTTTCCGCCAAGGGCACGATCAACGGTCCCACGCTGAAGGAACTTCTTCCTGAGATATTCGAGAAGGGCGGCGATCCCGAGGCAATCGTGAAGGAGCGCGGCCTTGGCGCAGTGAGCGACACGGCGGCGCTTGAGTCGTTCGTGGATCAGGCGATAGCGGCCAACCCGAACGTGGTCGCCGACTACAAGGCCGGCAAAAAGGCTGCCGCAGGATTCTTCGTGGGGCAGGTGATGAAGCTCTCGAAGGGCAAGGCCGATCCGAAGGTCGTCGGCCCAATGATCGCGCGCAAGCTGGCGGCCATGTAGCCGCCGCAACGCGGCGGAGAAAGGCCAACTTACCATGCGCATAACCGGCGGCATCAACCGAGGCAGGGTACTGAAGGTGCCGGATGGCCTTGAGGTTCGCCCCACGCAGGACCGCGTGCGCGAGGCGCTGTTCAACATCCTCATGCACGACATCGCGGGCGCGAGATTCCTCGACCTGTTCGCCGGATCGGGCGCGGTTGGGCTTGAGGCGCTTTCGCGCGGTGCGGCATCGGCCACTTTCGTGGAGCAGAACGCGCGCCACATCGCCTTCATAAAGGCCAACGCCTCGATGTGCAAGGTCGCTCCGGCCGTGGTGCAAGCGGACGCATACCGCTATGTGGAGACGTTCTCAGGCGCACCGTTCGACATCGTGTTCGCCGACCCGCCCTACGCGCTGGGCGAGGGGCAGGGGTTCGCCGCCATGATTGCTGCACTGACGGAGCGCAGCGTCGTGAAGCCTGGAGGGCTGTTCATCGCCGAGACCACGTCCCGTGTGGCGGTCGACGATATTCCGGGCTGGGATCTATGCCGCGACCGCGAATACGGAAAGTCGCGTCTGCTCGTTTGGAAGCGGCATGGTGCCTGATTTTGCTGTCACTTGCCAAAACGCAAAAGGATATGGTACGACGACGCGCGACGGCGGGCTGACGCGCGAACTCCTCACGCTCTTCCGCGACGCGAAGATCCCCGTAGTCCTGGTAATGGTAAACCGGGAAGTCGCATCGGCATCAACGCCGAGGCGTGGGTCTCTACACTGATTTGTGATATAATGTAGGTGCTTTTTTTGAGGGGTGCTATGCCCTTGGGCGGAAAGTGGGTGATGACTGTTTGAAGACTCTTAGGATAGAGCTTGATAGGGCAAAGGGCCAGCTTGTCTCCATTCAGTTGGCAGATTGGCTCAGAAACGCAATTAAGCACCGCGTCTTCAGGCCTGGCTCAGTGTTGCCGTCGGCACATTTGCTGGCGGAAGCTGCGGATGTTGGCGAGAATACAGCAAGGCGAGCCCTTGCGATTGTTGCTGAAGAAGGATGGGTGAAACCCAAACGGCATGTTGGCTCCATTGTCAGTCAGCATGGCCTGAACACATTGATGCGTAGGCGCATCCTGTTCTACACAGCCGATCAGTACTGCTGCTACTACATTGCGCAGATGATATCGGCCGTTCGCAGTGGGCTTATCAAAAGCGGCGTTGACGCATCGATGGCGTCTGTATGTGAAGCACCCGGTAAGAACAAATGCATGCAGCTTGAGTCGTTCCTGAAAGAGCGTTGGGATCTGGTGGTTGAAATTGCCTCTTCCGGGAAGTCCCGCCATATAATTGAAGAGTCCGGATGGCCGTTCATCTGCATCTACGACGGCATCAAGCGTCGTCCGTCGGCATCGTCCAACTTTGTAGGTGAAGTGAATTACTGGACAGGAGCTGCGCTTGGAGATCTGGCTAGATCGTGCGCAAAGAAAGGCGTAAAGACCGTCCTTCAGGTTTTGGGCCTGCCAAACCCATACGATGTGACAGAAATGCTTGCGATCTCGAAAATCGCCGTCAAAACGATCAAGGTTGCGAATCCCGGCAGCTGCGAAGCTGTTGCAAACGGAGGATTCCGTGCGGTGTGCAACTATTTCCGTTCGCGACGAGGGGAGCCTTACCCTGACCTTGTTTTGTTTACTGATGACTATGTCGCGCAGGGTGGGCTGATTGCCATGCGGAGTCTTGGGTTGCGAATACCGGAGGATATTGCCGTCGTGTCGCATGCCAACAAAGGACATGGCCCCGTTTGGGAAAAGCCGTTGACGCGAATGGAAATGGACGCAGAAGGTCATGGCATCAAACTTGCAGATGCCATAGCCAGACAACTAACAGGGCAGGGATTCCCCAAAAACATGACGCTTGGTAGTGTTTGGCGTGAAGGCGAAACATTTTGAATGTTCCGCTGCGACTAATGCGGCCGAAGTATTTTGCGGCATTAACGTCCGCATAACGTCCTTCAGGTGGATTTTATGTTGCACCGCAATTGGGAATTATTGTATAAATGCCACCAAAGCAGTTTGCTGTGCCGACTGATAGGTGCTATAGCCAACCATCTGGCAAGCAGCGAACCAGGAAGTCCTACAACTGAAAGGAAACAGAACGATGAATACTGTGACAAGCAGGGTCGAATGGCGCAAGGTTGCCGCATTTGCAGCGGCATCCGTAAGCGTACGCATGGCAGTTGCGGTTTCCGCACCCATGTCCGCCGTATCAGATGGAGTGAATCTGATGTCTGCCACGAGTGTGGCGAGGATAGAATCGCCGAAGCCGCTTGTCTCGCAGTACCGCACTGTGGACGAGTCGGAAGGTCGTAATCTGTTTTCCACAAAGAAGGGGATTCTCATTTCATTCAGATGATGGATTTCAGGCGCATCATGACACGACAAATCTAACTACCCTAAACCGAAAGGAACGAGTATGAACACCAAGAAGACGATAACGGCGATGCTTGCGGCTGGTGCCGCGGCATTCGCTTTCGCGGACGCGGCCATTCCGCCATCCGTCTCAGACGTTACGATGGCTCAAGGGAACGACAGGCGTGTGACGATAACCTACACGCTTGCCAATGGTCCTGCCGTCGTCACGCTTGACATCCAGACGAACGTCACGCCGAATGCGGCGGCAAGCGATCCGGGGTGGACTTCCATCGGCGGCGAAGCCGTATGGAATGCGATGGGTGACGTGTGGAAGAAGGTTTCAGGCGATGCGGTGCATACGATCACGTGGCGCCCCGACCAGTCATGGCCGGACCACAAAATCGTGGACAACCGCGCCCGCGCCGTCGTCACCGCATGGGCGCTCGCCAACACGCCCGACTACATGGTGG
>CAMPAA010000243.1 GCA_946631345.1 uncultured Verrucomicrobiota bacterium | reverse complement strand
GGACGGCGGAACGTCCGCACGGAAATCTTGCAGGGACACACCCTGCGCCCGTTCAAAAAGAATTTGACATCCCCCCTATTGACGTTAATGGTCATATTGGATATAATAAACGGCCATTCAAAAGAACAATAAGGCATGACGGCGAAGAAAATACCATTTTCGGTCAACCGCAATGATGTGCGACCGTTGTTCAATCAGGTTGTAGATGGCCTGAGAGAGGCCATCATGTCTGGATTCTACGTTCCGGGCGACAAGATCCCTACTTCGCGCGAACTGTGTTCAATTCTTGGAGTGAGTCGTATCGTGACGCAGGCTGCGCTTGAGCAGTTGGCGACTGAAGGATTAGTTGTATCGCGCCCACGTGTCGGGACAATCGTGCGGGACAGGAACGAGAAGCAGTGGCGTGGACGGGTTGTGTTCGTCTACGAGAACGGCGACAACAACTATTTAAAGACGATGCTTGGGAGCACGATGCAGGACAGGCTTTCGGATGGGGGATACATCTTTTCCCAGGCGAGCATTGGCAAGCATCCAGATGGTACGTCTGATTTCTGTCGTCTTGATGCGGCACTTTCGAGTTCTGCCGATCTTGTAATGGTGATGTTCCATAGACCTGAAATCTATGCCTATCTCTCGAATCGGAAAACCCCATACGCTGTTTTCGGCGAGATGAACGTGAGACCGAGCACTGCCGTCGGTGCGATTCATCTTGATTACAATCTTGCGAACGACGATTTTGCATTGCGATGCAAAGCGTTAGGCGTAAAGAATGTAATCGAGGTCTATTGGCATAGGCTCATGTGCGATGTCGCACCCTCGCTCAAGAAAGCGGGCGTTCACGTCAAGAAGCTGAAAGTTCCGGTGGATGAATCCGAGGGGCGGCTCATCGGAGTGCGCCGTGCAGGGCGCATTGCCTTTGAACGGCTGATCGCTGAGAAACGGATTTCGCGTGACGCTGTATATTTCATCGCAGATGACTACCTTACGACAGGTGCCCTTGCCGCGCTTTCGTATTCCGGATTGAAGGTGCCGGAGGATATACGTCTCGTCACATTTGCGAATGCGGGGTTAGGACCGGACTATTGCCGCCCGCTTTCGCGCATGGAGCTGAATTCGGTTTGCGCTGGAGAAGCGACGGCAGCCGCGATTCTTGAATTTCTGAAGACAGGTGTGTTCCCGGCTGGAATCACCGTGGGTCCGAAGTGGATGGACGGCGACACCATGTAGGCGACTGCAATTTACACTTAAGGATAACTTCTTTAGAAAGAAAAAAAGGAGCAAAACGATGAAAGTGCTAAAAGGCAAAGGAACCAAGATGATGGGTGGATTGGCGTTCATCCTCTCTTGCGCGATTCCATGGTTCAGTGCGGACGCAGGAACCGTCGCATGGTATCGCTTCAATGAAGGTACGCTTGGCGCGAGAGTCGATTCATCCATAGTGATTGAGAACTCGGCCAATCCCGGACAACTGCAGGGACGGTGCCAGCAGCAGATGGCCAACGGAACACTTTCGACAACAGACACGGGATATATGCCTATGTCAGTTGCAGGGTTCCCCGCTGGGAATGGAGTTGTCGATCCCATAACGCGGAGCAAGGCGGCTAACGACCGCGCATTCAGATTCCTTACGTCAAAGTGGGGCGATTCCAATGAGGGCGGTGCAGGACATTACTATGTGTCGAAAGGCGACGGCGCATGTGTGACTGTGCCGCACGATGATAGATTCCATCTTTCGTCGTTTACCGTCGAATGCTTCTTCCGAATGGATCCGATTGAACTTTCGGAAGGGCAGGTCAATGACACATCTGAACAGGTTCTCGTTTGCCTGCCGACGGGAATCGGGAACGGTTCTTATTCATTTTATCTCTGGATAGTGAACAATCTGCATCGGATTCATGGCGGCATGTTGGGGTTGAATAATGTGCGGAGCAATCTCGACTACAAGGATGTGGATTTCATTGATGGCAAATGGCATCATGTCGCGGTGACGTTTGACGGCGCATCCCGGACAATGAGGCTTTATCTTGACTACATAAAGGTCAAGGAGGCAACCAACGTCAATGCCGCATTGCCATACTACGACAGCGCGCGAAGGATTCCTCTCATGATTGGTTCTGATGGGACGGGATATGGCCGTCGCTTCTGCGGAGACATTGATGAAGTGCGCATCTCCGATGAAGCGCTTGCCGTGGATGCATTGCTGCGTCCCGCTGCATACATGCCTGAGATCGATGCTCCGAGCACGGTCTGTCATGTGACATTTGATACGGCGGCCTCCGACAAGTTCGGATTCCCGCTTTGGAAAGAGCTGAACGCATTGCCGTTGGACGGCGCAATCAAAGCCGAGGTAAAGTGGGATTCAGTGAAGGGGCGCGAACCGGAACTCGATATGTCGTCGCTTCCCGCCGTCGATGTCTACAATGCGACCAAGTCCGGAAACAAGGCAATTCGCAATTCGGTGTCACTTCATGCGCCTACGAACCAGCCGTTCTACTCCGCATCGCTTTTTGTCGACGACCGACAGGACGGCGTGCATACGATTCTCAACGGTTCGTTCACCCTTGAATTCTTCGCGCGCATTCCTGCCAGGCCAATAGGTGTGCGCAACAATTCAGCCTGTATTGCATTCTTCGGAAAATCATGGACTGGCGGTCCGCTGATCATGAGCGTCAATCAGAACGGGAAGCTCGCATTCTTGCTGAACGATGCAGACACCAACACAAGCATGAATGACTGGGACAGCGCGGGTGCGGTCTGCGATAACGTATGGCATCACATCGCTTTTACGTATGACAGACCTAACAAAACCGCAAAGGCGTATCTGGATCGCAGACTGGTAAGGACGTTCAATCCCGTAAACCTCGATTTTGCCGCTGTCGATTCAGATGGTTCTCGGATGCTTGAGATCGGCAGTGGATATGGCCCCGACGGATCATATGGATTCAGTGCTGGCCCTTGGATTGACGAATTTCGCCTATCCAACGTAGTGCTTGACCGACAGGATTTCTTGGTTAACCGTCGCACGCATTTTGGACTATCAATAGGCATCAAATGAGAACCATTGCTTTTCTGTGCACGATTTCGGTGGCGCTCGTCTTGTTTGGGGGTGCCGGATCACCCCTTATGGCGCCAATATACACAACGCCCGGTGAGCTTGACATGCTCACCGTGCACGGACATCCGCAAGGTGCGGCATGCTCGGAGCGAGCCATATACGTATCCTGTTCCCGTGGCATCGTGAAACTGGACTGGCGCGGTCGCGTTGTCAAAACTTGCGAGGTTCGGGCCCATTTGGGTGACATTGCCTACGCCAACGGGCGCATCTACGGTGTGTATGGACTTTGGGATAGACCGGCAGACGAGTCCCCGCTCATGGCCGGCATCTGGGATGAAGATCTAAATCCCATAATGGAGCGGCATTACGACTATCCACATGCTCGCGGTTTCGACAGTTGCGTAGTGCTGGGTGATACGCTCTACATGAGTGTCGATCACTACTGGGACGGGAAAGGGCGCTTCCACCATCCGCCGCACAGAGACAATACCATCCTCATGGCCTCGTCCAGTGACTTGTCGCCGAAGGGCTACAGGGACATAGAGTTCGACTATCCCATCCATTTTTCGGCGCAGACATTGGGAACGGACGGCGAGAACCTGCTGTTCGGCAACTATGGTGCTTCGAGAAATGAAGGGAATGAGAAGGGATTTAACTTTTCGCGGGCCACCAAAGATTTCCGGCTTCTCGACAGTCATAAGTTCACGGCGTATGAAGGCTTTGCACTCGTCCCAAAATCTGTTTCTGGGCGCGAAGATACCGTGTTCTTCAACATAAACTCGCTTGGCTGCAATATGCAGGGATGGTGGCGTGATCCCAAGGGGAATCCGGCCCGGATCCGGTTTGACTTTTTCTCCTATGACAAGAAGACCGGCGAGATGAAGAACATAACCGACACCTCCCGTGGAGGCGGGGTGCCTGAGACGGTGTTCATTGAAGAGCAAAAGCCTCTTTCGCTTGATGCCGAGGCGTGGAAAGCCGGTGGCGGTGACTGGTCTTGGGCTGAGTTTTCGATGCCGGAGATATACCGTGATGTGCGCGGATATGATAGGATCGCAATTGATTATGTGAACGAAACGGAAGGCAATGCGGCTACACCGCTCCAGTGCTATGTGTCTGGACCGAAAGGACATGTGAACAGGGGCTTGCTCGCTAAGGGCGGAACAATTCCGTCTTGTGGATACGGACGCTGGGAGTTTCCGATAGGAGAATGGAATCGGTTCAAGGGTGTTGATCCTTCCAATATCACACGCATGCAGTTCTTTGTCTATCGTCCACGCATAGCGCTGAAACTTCGCATATACCGCATAACGCTTTTGCCGAAAGGCTCGGAATGTCCGCCACCGGCGGAATCCTTCAGGCAAAAGGTCTTGGAACCGCTTGAGCGCGGCAAGA
>CAMPAA010000242.1 GCA_946631345.1 uncultured Verrucomicrobiota bacterium | reverse complement strand
GGAGCGACCAGCGCATTCCTCCGGCATCCGTGCTGAAGACGGCCTGAAGCCTTCCATCGGGCGAAGAAACCGTCAGCGCTGGACTATGGGGTCTGACCCCATAGTCAGCCCGGTTATTTATGAGCGCAAGACCGTCCACGCCGTCGGCGATTTCGACAAGTGGCTCCGCTGCTCCTTCGGGGCGAACGAAGACATTGCCCTCGAACGTCACGTCCGTCACGCGCTCGACGCGGGCGAAGCCGGAGTTCTCCCTGCATCGGTCCCGTTTTCCCGTGAAAACAATGCGGTTGTTTCTGAACTTGAGCCCCGTGCCGAAGCGCAGGTCGGCGAAATAGCCAAGCGAATCGACGAACTCGCAGTCTTCCACAAGGATGTCGGATATGAAGCGGCGGTTCAAGCGCTCCGTCTTCACTTTCTCCGGGCAGCCAAGCCACGTCACGAAGTCAGCGCCAAGCGAATAGTAGGACCCGACAAGTTCCCTCACGCAGTTCCCCTCGAAACGGCAGTTCCGCACGACTACGTTTGTGGTGCCCATTCCCTCGGCCCACCACTTGAGCGTATAGTCCGCGATGCACCTGAGCGCATCGCCGTTAGTCCGTCGGAAGACGCAGTTCTCGACCGTCGCGTTCGACGCATTGACGAGAGTGCGCATCTCCATGTCCTCGAACGTGCAGTTGCGTATGATGACGCCGTCCGAAGATGCCGTGCGATCAAAGACAAGAAAATACCCTTCTTCTGGGTTGGACGCCGGAAGATCGCGATCCGTCATGATCATCTCGCCTTCCGTTCCAACACACTTCCCCTTCCATCCCGTCGGGTTGTAGCCGGGATCGAGAAGCTCGATGTCGTTTCCGACGCCCGGACGGAAGTACCGCGCACCGCGCTCTAAGACGACTTGCAGCGTATGCGGTGCGACCTTCTTCGCCACCGTGAAGCGGTCGTGCACGTTGATCGCATCGTCCTGTTCGAGCTTTACCGTCAGGTTGTCGATAATAGCGTTCCCGTGCGAACGGACAAAGTGAATGGTGTCGGCGGAAGAGGAAATCGGATGACGCCAGTCGCGCGGCGCGACAGTGACATTCCTGATCGTCCAATTCCGCTGTGTTCCGCCCACATAGACGGCGTGTCCGAAGCACGACGGAATCTCGACATCGTGCAGCTCGAAATCCTCGTTTGAGACGAGCGTAAAACCGCCTTTGCCGTAATAGGCGTGGGCGATGCGGTATGTCTCGCCGGTTTTGTGCTGTCGAACGCTGTCCCTGTTAAGCTTCGGCGAAAACTCGCGTTTGTTTGGACCCGTCCAGCGCACAAGTCCAGGTTCCTCGACGAACGGATAGACCCTGACGCGTGTAGGTGAAAGCCAGCGCGTCCTGCACCCCATCTCGCCCTCGTACGTGCCGTGCCAGATGTTCGGTCCGTGCGCGAACTGTCGGAAATCCTCAGTCATCGGCTGTGTGCGCTGGACAGGGAACGTCTTGCCGCAGTAGGGATGCCGCTCGCCCCAGCCGACAAGATCGTAGTCGATATAGGACTTGTTGTCGGCATCGTCCACGTGCGTCGCCGCGACCTTGGCACACGTCGCAAGCGGCATGGTGTGCCAGTCCCAGTCCGTAACCATGTTGCCTATCCTCATGCGGCGGCAGTTGCGGATCACGAAGTTCGCGCCCGCCCCGTCATGGTCCCAGGAAGGTTCGATCGGATACCGCGGCGCACGGCGGAAAACGAGTTCCGCGCCGCATCCGTCAAGTTCGAAGTCGACAAGTCCGTCAATCACGATAGGGTCGCCGAAGCAACGGTAGACGCCGGGCGCGAGCAGAACTTTCGCCGCGCCGACGCGCTTCGCCTCGCGCACTGCCGCCGCGATCGCCGCGCCGTTGTCGTCGTTCGTCATCGAAAAGCCGAAATTCTCCGCTTTGATAACGGCGCCCGCGTGCGACCTCGGCGCGGCGACGGCGATTTCACCGGCGCCTGTCTGATCGGGACGAAGCGACGCCGTTCCGTAATCCTTGCAGAAAGGGATCGAAGTAGCGCATAGCACAAGAAACGCAAAAAAGGAATTCATACGTCAGAAGTATGCGGTAAGTCGCATTGCACTCGTTGATCTCGCATGTTCATTGATTGATCATGTTGACATCTTGGCAAAGATAGCCAATGACGCCGCATGGATGGCGGGCGACACAGCCTTCTTTGCGAGTTCAGTTAGGACATGGTGGTCGGTCATCTTGGCAGAATCGATGTAGTCGTCTTTGGCAACATTCGATTCGGATGACCGTCTTTGGATCAATATCCTAAAATACGTTGGCTTGCCGCCGATTGACAAATCTCTGCCGTCATCGCCTTTGCGAAATCTTACAATCTTGAACTGTTCAGGATTGAACCTGTGGAGAAAAGTAATCGGAACACCCATCAACCCGTCATAATCCATCGGTATGTTCTGTGTCCTGTTTACATTGATGGCATCGCAATTATCGAAATGCGGATACTCATGCTCGTTCCCAGAATATGTCCGCACAAGGGGAATCGTCTCATGGCGAGACGGGAGGTCAAGATTGGTGAGCCACATGCAATTGTTGGGCGAGACAATCTTCTCGCCAGCTTCATTCACGCGCGTCTCAAGACCGTAGAGATCGTAATGGTCCGGGACACGAAATCCAGATATGCCCCGCCCCATGTTCACACCCATCCACACCTCGTTATCCTGAATGAGCTTGAATATCTCTTTATAGGTGATTGCATTTATGTTTCCGATGACAAGGAACTTTTTCCCGCATTCCACCAGCTGGGCAATGAACTCCCTAAAAAGCGAGAATGGCGGATTGGTAACAACGACATCGGCGTCCTTGAGCAATGCGACACTTTCCTCACTGCGAAAATCCCCGTCTCCTCTGAAGTACGACACATCTGCCAATGTCGGAGTCTTGTTCTCCCGCCCGGAATACTCGTAGTAAAATCCAGGCTTGAATGGCTCGAACAAATCCCCGGACGGCTTGCCAAGGCAAGCAGCGACAACCTTCTTCAATCCAAGATTCTGGAAGTTCTGGACAAAGTAGCGAAAAAAGTTGCTAGTTGTTGGATTGTCACAGCTGCAGAACACCTTCTTGCCTCGAAACTGGTCGAAGTAATGTACAAGTTCGCGTTCGATATCCGGCAGAAGCGTATAAAACTCGTCGTTCTTATTCTGCTTTGCCTTGTCGAAAAGCGAATGATCGACATTCCTCTTCATTTCGCAGTCCCCTGTTTTCCACCTGATAACTGCATGAACAAGTCTCTACCAAGCATCTGAAGCGAGGTCTTTGCCACCTCCATCATTACAGCGGCCATGTCAGCCCCAAGCCAACGGCGCCCGTTGCCTTGCGTGTAGATGGAAGCAGCCTGGAGCATTAGGCATGAATCTTCGCGATTGACAAACCTGTTCTTGCACAGATTGGCGTTTATCGGCATCCCGTAATTAGCCGCCGTAAGCCTGTCAAGCCGATTTAGCTCCCCTGAATTGTATGTAAGCGTGACTTTACGTCCGTCTGGACGGGTCACGACAACGTCATGCGTCATGAAATTGGAACCTTCAAGGAAAACAACGTATGGGAAATGGTTTTCCGCAAGCATGAGGTTGGCAATTTCAGAAATATTCTTGTGTGCTCGCTCTATGGCGTTCCCAGCAGCCATTATATCCTGATTGTTCTTCTTGCCAACCTGCTTGCCGGCCTCTATGTTTTCGATGTCCTTGCCTTGATGTTTCGCCTCAGCCACAAGAACGATTCTCCAGTCGCCGTTATCGTCTTTCACTTCAATGATTCCGCCATCTGGTTTTATGCTGGCATTGGAGAGGAAAAGCGTCTGTCCGAGTTCTTTGTCGATCTTCTGCAAAGCTGCATTTATCTCCTTCTTGCTGACACTCTTCCTGTGCCTAAACACCAAAAGAGGAAATTCTTGCTTCAACATGCCAAGAACAAGAAGAGCAACCTTGGAAACTTCGGCATCGTGCGACTTTGCCTCGCGTCCGAAAATACCGACCACGCCCTTTCTCCGCTTATGCTGACGCGTCAATCTGATAGACTGGTTCTTTTTCGACATTTCCTCTCCCTGCATTTACGACGATATTGTACCAAATCCCTTGTCAGTTGTCAGCCGGTTGTCGCATTTGCTGTTATTTTGCCAGCAACGCGGCTTGTTCTTTGAATTCAGCACGCGTCTGGTCTGTTACCGGTTCGTCAAGAAGCCAGCCGAGCACGTTAACAAGAAGCGACGCATTGTCCGCAGTCGTGATGCGGTAGGGCTGGAACGCCATCGGATCGGCGCTGACGACGACGCGCCCTTTCCCGAATGACTGCGCCGCCACTGCGCATGCGCCGGGCATGGACGAAGTCTTCGGAAGCGACACAACCTTCTCCATTCGCGAATCGTCCGCGAATTTGAGGGGCGTAAGGGCGAACAGTTGCACCTTTTTCACACCTTCAGCGATAGGATGAGCGGAGA
>CAMPAA010000241.1 GCA_946631345.1 uncultured Verrucomicrobiota bacterium | reverse complement strand
ATGCAGCAGGAGACGTGGGCGCTCTACAGGGACAACAAGGTGAACCCGATGGCGAGCTGCCTGCCGATGCTCGTGCAGATACCTGTGTTCATCGCGCTCTTCACGGTGCTGCGCTCGGCGGTTGAGCTGCGGTATGCGCCGTTCCTGTGGATAGCGGACCTCTCGGAGCCTGAGAACCTGTTCCCGAACGTGTTCCCGTTCGGCGGACTCAACATCCTGCCTATACTGATGGCGGTCACGATGGGGCTGCAGTCCGCGCTGACGCCCTCCACCGGCGACAAGCAGCAGCAGCGCATGATGATGATAATGATGCCCGTGATGATGCTTGTGATGTTCTATTCGTTCCCGTCGGCCCTGTCCCTCTACTGGACTCTCAGCCAGGTGCTTTCCATCGCGCAGATGTGGTACATCCGCAAGCGCTACACGCCTGCGCCGGTCGCCGCCGCCGAAGATACCGTGGATGCCGTGGTCACGCGCCAAATGCGGCGGCACGGAAACGCATGATCCACCGGAAAATTATGGTATAATTGCGGCATGAAATTTGAAGAAAATCTGTCTAAGCTCGAGGAGCTCGTCTCGGCCATGGAGGGCGGCAGGCTCTCCCTCGACGACATGATGAAGAACTTCGAGGAGGGCAAGAAGCTCGTTGCGGACTGCACAAAGGAGCTTGAGGCGATCCGGCAGAGGATCGAGAAGGTCGTTTCCGGCTCTGCGGAGCCGCCTCAGGTGGAGCCAATGGATATCGTATGACAAGAGACATCAGAGTCCAGGCAAAGGCCGACTACATCGCCTCGCTGTCGCACGCATCGCCGCTCGCGGCGATAGAGGAGCTTGTGTGGAACGCACTTGACGCCGATGCGCGCGAGGTGAAGATCGACATAATCCAGAACGCGCTCGGCGCGGTGGAGGCGATCCGCGTATCCGACGATGGCGCCGGGGTGGATGTCGACCGAGTGGATTCCACGTTCGGCGGGCTTGGCGGCAGCTGGAAGAAGGATCGCGCCATGACGATCGGCCTCCGGCGGCGTCTGCATGGGCGGCACGGGCGAGGGCGCTTCAAGGCATTTGCGCTCGGAACGCACGTCGAATGGCGCACGACGCGGGCGACGGTGGCGGGCGGCACGGACGCGGCATCTCCGCTCAAGTCGCATGTGATTTCCGGCGATTTGCAGGAGCCGGGGCTGTTCAAGGTGGAGGAGACGACGCCGGGGTTCGCGACGGGGACGGAGGTCTACGTGACAAACGTGCGCCCATCGGCGGATTCCCTGACCGACGCCGGAACGGTGGTTCCGGCTCTGGCGGCCAAGTTCGCCCTCTACCTCAAGGCGTACCCAAACGTGCATGTGTATTTTTCGGGCATACCGGTTACGCCAGTCATCGTGCGCAAGGCTGTCACTGACTACCGCCTTCAGCTGCCGTCCGGCGCCGAGGCGAAGCTTGAGGTGATCGAGTGGCGGCGGCGCTTCGTGGGGGCGGGCAGGCTCGTATTCTGCGGCAAGGACGGCTTTGCGCTCCATGAGCAGCAGGCTGGAATAAGGCCTGGCGCGGCGTTCAGCTTCACCGCATACGTCATTTCGCCGCGGTTCTCCGAGCTCAACGCCGAGAACATGCTTGTGATGGATGAGCTCAACCCAGAGACGCGCGCCTATCTCGACGCGGCCCGCAAGACGTTGCGCGACCACTTCCGCGTGAGGGCGGCCGAAGCGGACGCCTCGCGCGTCGAGGAATGGATACGGGAGGGAAGCTACCCGTTCGCGAAGGATGACGCAAGCGACGCCCGCAGGAAGTTCGACGCGGCGGTCGAGGACATGCGCGCCCATCTCGACGGGTTCGACGCATATTCCGCAAGCGAACGGGCCTATCTTTTCGGGCTACTGAAGGCCGCACGGTAGGAGATGATGCATACGCCAATGACAGCGCTGTTCGCATTGATCCGGCCTCTGCCCATGTTCGCCCTCTCCAGCAACCTGTGGGAGGAGCTTTCGGATGCGGCTGGGCTGGTCATCGCGCTGCTGTTCATCGTGGCCGGCGGTCTCGTGGGCTTCGTTCTCCGCTGGCTCATAGGCCGATGGCAGGCGGATTCCATAGAGCGCTCCGCGCGCATGAAGGCCGATGCGGTGCAGGCGGAGATCGAGTCGCTGCGGAAAGAGGCGCAGATCGCCGCACGAGCCGAGGTGGTGAAGGCGCGCGAGGAGTTTGAGGCGTCCGTCGCATCGCACCGCGCAGACCAGGAGCAGGCCGAGGCCAGACTCAACGCGCGCGAGGAAAGTCTGGATAAGAAGGCCACGCTTCTTGATGCGCGCGAGGCCGTGCTTCGCGCCAGGGCTGACGAGGCGGGCCAGGCAGCGAAGGAGGCCGAGCGGCGCATGGCGGCGGCAGATGCGCGGCTGCAGGAAATCGCGAAGATGACGCACCGTGAGGCGCGCCGCGAGGTGCTAAGGCAGGCCAACGCCCTGCTGCGGGACGATGCGGAGTCCATGAGCCGCAGGATACAGGAGGCGGCGAAGGAGCAGGGTGAGGACATTGCCCGCAGCATTGTTGCCGATGCGATAGGGCGCTGCGCGGTGCAGCATCTCAACGAAGCGACCGTCTCGACAGTGATGGTTCCCAACGCGGAGATGAAAGGGCGCATCGTCGGCCGTGACGGGCGCAACGTCCGGGCGTTCGAGGCGGCGACCGGAGTGACGCTGCTTTTGGATGATGCGCCGGATTCTGTGGTGCTATCGGCGTTCGATCCGGTCCGCCGTGAGGTGGCGCGCCGTGCTCTTGAAAGGCTGATCGCCGACGGCCGCATACATCCGTCCGCCATAGAGGAGACGGTGAAGGCCGCAAAGGACGATGTTGCGAAGTCCAACGCGAAGGCTGCGGAGACGGCCGCCACGGAGGCGGGCGTGGCAGGTCTTTCAGGCGACATCCTCGAGCTGATGGGGGCTCTCAAGTACCGCACATCTTTCTCGCAGAACGTCCTGCGCCACTCCGTGGAGGTCGCGCTGCTAACCGGCGCCATGGCGGCTGAGCTCGGTCTGGATGCGGCGAAGGGGCGCAGGATCGGCTTCCTCCACGATATCGGCAAGGCAATAACAAGCGCCAAGAAGGGCGCCCACGCGGCGCTCGGCGCAGATTTCCTCAAGGCCCACGGCGAGGAGGATGCCGTGTGCGCGGCAGTCGCCGCGCACCATGGCGAGACGGAATCTGGCGGAGGGATATACGGAGTGCTCTGCGCGGCGGCGGACGCAATCTCGTCGGCGCGTCCCGGCGCAAGGCAGGAGACGCTCGGCGACTACGTCCAGAGGCTGGAGGAGTTCGAGCGGATCGCAAGGAAGCATGAAGGGGTCTTGAACGTGATGGCGGTTCAGGCTGGGCGCGACATGCGCGTTGTGGTCGATCCCGCCGCAGTCTCCGACGGTGATGCATCGGCCTTGGCCCGTGAGATATGCCGTGAGATATCCGCCACGCGTCGGTTCCCAGGTCAGATACGGGTGACGGTCATTCGGGAGATGAGGTGTGTGGAATATGCGCGGTAAGGTAAGATTGCTGTTGGCGGTTGCGGCGGCGATGGTGGCGGTGGCGGACGTGCGTGCCGCGCATCCATGGCTGGTGGAGATGCGTTCCTTCGATGCCTTCCAGTCGCGTCAGGCCGCTATCGGCAAGACCGTCGGCAACGCCATGCTGCCGATGATGCTTGTATCCTTCTGCCAGCAGAGGCTCATCAAGATGTTCGGGAAAATGCGCGCGGCTGATCCCGTCCGCTGGGTGGGATATCCGTCCGGGAAGGGCCAGTTTGACGTAGCGCTGGTCTATCCCACGGTGGACAAGGTGGCCAAGATGGTGCTGAACCATCCCGGCGCCGAGAAGGTATCGGAAAGCACGGTGTTTCTGCCGGAGGATGAAGGGCGGCTCATGCCGACATACGCGGCGTTCAACGAGGACTTCAGCTACTGCGCCTTTGCGCGCACGCCGGAGCTGGCGAAGCGGGCCGTGGCCGAAACGTACCCGGCCGCCGGGAGCGACCTTTTCGCAATATCATCGGACGGCGCATCTGGGGCGTTCGATTTCGATGACAAGGGCTTTAGGTTCACTGCGCGCACGGTGAAGCCTGAGACGGCCGCCAAGCTGAAGGGCATTCCTTTCCTCGGCGAGCTGGCGCAGGGCGGCGAAACGCGCTATGTGACGTTTGAGGATGTAAAGAAGCTTGTGACGTCGCTGATCAAGGAGTTTGCGGCGGCCAACGGAATTTCGAAAGGCAACGAATAAAATGATGGAGAAGAGATACGATTCAAAGGCGGCGGAGGCCAAGTGGTATCCGTTCTGGGAGAACAATGGCTGTTTCCATGACGAGCCGGGGGAGGGGAAACCGTACAGCATCGTCATCCCGCCGCCGAACGTCACCGGCATTCTGCACATGGGCCACGCGCTCAACCAGACGATCCAGGACATCCTTGTGCGCTGGCGGCGGATGCAGGGCCGCAACGTCCTTTGGCTCCCCGGCACAGACCATGCCGGCATCGCCACGCAGAACGTGGTGGAGAAGGCGCTCAAGAAGGA
>CAMPAA010000240.1 GCA_946631345.1 uncultured Verrucomicrobiota bacterium | reverse complement strand
TGCAGGCTCCCCAAGGGCGTGACACTGGTTGAAAAGTGAGGGCCGGCTTGATTTTGGGCGCATGATAATCTTGTTGGCGGAGGGCTTGCGCGCCGTGGCATACATGTGTTATAATTCGTCTCGTTTTCGCCAAACAGGCGAAAGAAACAAATTGTCAAACAACAACGAGAGGTGAGTTATCGCTACATTCACTCGCGTCAACTACAAGATCCGCGTGCCGTCGGTGCGCGTTCTTGACGCAAAAGGTCAGATGCTCGGCATCATGCCGACAAACCAGGCACAGCGCATGGCAGACAGCCAGGGGCTTGACCTGGTTGAAATCACTCCCAACGCGCAGCCGCCCGTCTGCAAGATCATGGACTACGGCAAGTTCCGCTACGAGGAGTCAATCAAGGCCAAGCAGCAGCGCAAGGCCCAGAAGACCACGCAGGTGAAGGAAATCAAGTTCCACCCCGGAACGGATACCGGCGACCTGAAGCACAAACTGCGGCAGATACGTCAGTTCCTCGGAGAAGGGAACAAGGTGCGCCTCTCCCTCCAGTTCCGCGGCCGCGAGAACGCCCACCGCGACATTGGCGAGGACAAGATCGCCGAGGTGCTGGAGATGCTGAAGGACGAGTGCTTCGTGGAGCAGGCTCCGCGCACCGACGGCCGCATCCACAGCTGCCTCATCGGGCCGCCGCGCGCCAAGAAGGGCGGGAAGCCGTCCATCTCCGTGTCGGCCGCTCCGGGGCAGAACGCGGTGGCGGCGCAGCCGGGGGCTGAGCCTTCGCCGAACGGAATCCACATCAAGCTTGGCTGATTCGCTTTTGGCAGCCTTCCCTTGCCGCATGAAGATGAGGGTTGGATTCGGATTTGATTCGCACCGCTTCGCGTCTGGCGCATCGGTGGCACCGGGTGACGCCGTGCAGAGGCTTGGCGGCGTTCCGGTGCCGGGATGCCCGAAGCTTCTCGGCCATTCCGACGCCGACGTTCTTATCCATGCCGTCATCGACGCCTTGCTCGGCGCTGCGGCGCTTGGCGACATAGGCTCGCATTTCCCTGACGGCGATCAGCGGTGGCGCAACGCGGATTCGGCGGCGATGCTACGTTCGGTTGTCGGGGAAGTCGGCAGGGCGGGCTTCTGCGTAGGGAACGTGGATGCGACGGTGATCTGCGAAAAGCCGAGGCTTCGGGCGCATGTCGATGCGATCCGAAAGCGTCTGGCGGAGCTGATGGAGGTGCCTGTTTCCAGCGTCTCTGTGAAGGGCAAGACGAACGAGGGCATGGATGCGACCGGCCAGGGGCTCGGCATCGCCGTCCATGCCGTGGCTATGCTGGTGCAGGCAGGGGAATAGCGCGATGGACTTCGTTGCATTGGTGCCGGCCTACGAGCCTGACGACGGGTTGGCCGACTATGTCGACCGACTAAGGGGCGAGGGCTTCCGTCATGTTGTGGTTGTAGATGACGGCTCCGGAGAACGCTATGGTGCGATATTCGGGGCGCTCGGAAACAAGCCGTTCTGCAGCGTGCTGCGCCATGCGGAAAACAGGGGCAAGGGCGCGGCGCTCAAGACGGGGTTTGCGTTCATACAGCGGGAGTTCCCGGATGCCGCTGGCGTAGTCACAGCCGATTCCGACGGACAGCACGACCCTGCGGACTGCCGTCGGCTCGCTGAGGGTGTTGCGGCGAATGGCGGCGGGATGATGCTTGGATGCCGCACCTTCTCGCTTGGAACAGTGCCTTTTCGGTCGTGGATCGGGAATCGATGGGCGTCGGCGACGTTCGGGCTGATCCACGGATGCTGGCTGCCGGATACCCAGACGGGACTCCGGGCGTTTCCGATGTCGCTGCTGCCGTTTCTGCTCAAGGTCGACGGAGACCGCTTCGAGTATGAGATGGAGATGCTGATCGCCGCCTCGCGCAGCGGCATACGGATAGGGACCGTGCCGATCCGCACAATATACGTGAACGGCAACGCCGGCACGCATTTCCATCCGCTACTGGATACTCTGCGCATAAACAGTCGCGTGTTTGCAGGCTTTTTCCGTTTTGCCGGCGTCTCGCTCATGTCGTTTGCGCTCGATCAGGGTTTGGCATGGGCCTTCGCTTCCGGCCTGTCGGCGGTTGGGCTTGGGAGGACAAACGCCATATGGCTGAGCGGATTCGCGGCGCGTTTCCTGAGCGCGGTGTTCAACTTCTCGCTGAACCGCACTTACGTGTTCAGGTCGGGCGGCGGCGTTGCCTCGTCGGCATGGCGCTACGCTTTGCTGTGCGTGGCTGTGATCGTGCTGAGCAACGCCGGAGTGACGGGTCTGGTCGCTCTGGGCATGTCGCGCGGGGTCGCCAAGCTGATCTGCGACGTGATCCTGTATTTTCTGGGATACCGCGTCCAGTCCAGGCTGATTTTTGCTGATTGATGGCAAGGTGCGCGTTCTACGCTTGCCGAGACAAAATGGTAGAGCGCGTAGCCTTCAACGCGCCGCCGGGAGCAGACCTGCCTGCGCCGCACCTTGCCGTTGGTTTGACCGTTTGGTATACTACGCGCCCATGATAAAGATTATTCTGCTGCTCGCATATTTCGCAACAATGCTTGCAATCGGGTTCGCCTGTCGCAAGCGCGCGCGCGACGTCGATGGCTTTGTGCTCGGCGGGCGCACGGTGGGGCCGTGGCTCACGGCGTTCGCATACGGGACGTCGTACTTCTCGGCGGTTGTGTTCGTCGGCTACGCCGGGCAGTTCGGATGGCGCTACGGCATCTCCGCGACATGGGCAGGCATCGGCAACGCGCTCATAGGTTCGCTGCTCGCATGGGCCATACTCGGCCGGCGCACGCGCATCATGACGCAGCATCTCGATTCCGCCACGATGCCTGATTTCTTCGCGAAACGCTTCGGCAGCCCTGCACTCAAGCTCGCCGCCGCCGCCATAATATTCGTGTTCCTGATCCCATACACCGCCTCGCTATACAACGGCCTGTCGCGACTCTTCGGCATGGCGTTTTCAATAGACTACGCTTGGTGCATCGTGCTGATGTCGGTTCTCACGGCGATATATGTGATTGCCGGCGGATATATGGCCACGGCCATCAACGACTTCATCCAGGGGCTCGTGATGCTTGTGGGCATCTCGGCCGTGATATGGGCCACGCTTGAATCGAAGGGCGGCATGCTGGCCGCCTTGGACGGCCTTGCGCGCATCCCCGGTCCGTCAGTCCTGCCCGGCGGCGAATCCACCCCAGGCATCTTCACATCGTTCCTCGGTCCTGAGCCGCTCAACCTGCTCTTCGTGGTGATCCTCACCTCGCTCGGAACGTGGGGGCTGCCGCAGATGGTGCAGAAGTTCTATGCCATCACGGATGAAGGGGCGATCAAGAAGGGCACAGTGATATCCACCCTCTTCGCGTTCGTCGTTGCTGGCGGCTGCTACTTCCTCGGTGGATTCGGCCGGCTCTTCTCAAGCGTGCTGAACGTCGGCCCGGGCGGTGTGCCCGCCGGCGGGTTCGACGCCATCATACCCAAGATGCTCGAAGGGCTCTCGCCCATGCTGCTCGCGCTTGTGGTGGTGCTGGTGCTGTCGGCGTCGATGAGCACGCTCTCGTCGCTCGTGATGACCTCATCCTCCACATTCACGATAGACTTCATCAACGGAACGGTCGTAAAGAAGATGAACGACCGCAGCCAGGTGCTTTGCATCCGGGCGCTCATAGTGGTGTTCATCGCCATATCGGCGGCGCTCGCGCTCGTGCAGTACAAGAGCAGCAGCCCCATAGCGTTCATCGCGCAGATGATGGGCGTGTCATGGGGGGCGATGGCCGGCGCGTTCCTTGCGCCGTTCCTCTACGCGCTCTATTCGCGGAAGGTGACTGCGGCTTCGTGCTGGGCCTGCTTCATTGCGGCTCCCGTGTTCACGCTTGTCGGCGTGTTCTGCCGCGACGCCATGCCGGCGTTCCTCAAGTCGCCGATCAACACCGGTGCGCTTGCGATGCTCGGCGGCCTTGTGCTCGTGCCAGTCGTGAACCTCTTCACGCGCAAGCCGCCCAAGGATCTCGTGGACGGCGCGTTCGCCTGCTACGAACGAACAACCGTCGTGCCGCAGGCCACGGCCCTTGGCTCGACAACAGAGCAGTAGCAGGTTTTTGACGGTTTTGCGGATCATCCCTCGTCTCTCAACGTCGGAAAAATAATTCCTCGCGATCCCCAAACACATCCGTGACGGACGTCTCGATGGCGCCTGACGGTGGTGGACGCTAAACGAACATGATACTTTGGGGCAAACGAACATGATACTTGGCACCAAACGAACATGATACTTTGGGGGTGAAGTATCACGTTCGTTTGGGTCAAAGTATCATGATACTTTGGGGTGAAGTATCATGTTCGTTTGGGTCAAAGTATCATGTTACTTTGGGCCCGCCCTCCGTAGGGAAGGTGGCGGCGCACCGTGAGGGACCTCCGCTTCCACCGCCACGCTCCGCCCGAGGAACGGCTGCCGCCAACAATCCGCCCGCGACAATAATATCGTTAACGGTAAGTATTTTGACAAAAAAGCTTGACAAAAAAAAATACATTGTGATATAGTTTGCGCCGTTTCTTTTTTCAA
>CAMPAA010000239.1 GCA_946631345.1 uncultured Verrucomicrobiota bacterium | reverse complement strand
TGAGTAATATACCAAAAGCCGCCTCCGGACGCAAGGGGGTGGGGAAAAGATTTTTCAAGTTTTTTCGACCGCACCGAAACCCCTGCAAACGCGGCGTTTCGCGAAGCGAAAGTTAGACGCGTGAAACCGATGCCCCGGAGCCGCGCCCCCGCGCGGACGGATTTTTCGCCGAATCTGCGCCTCCGCGCGCCCTCCGCTCGGCGTGTGCTTCACGTATGGCAACGGTTATGTCGCTTGGACGCATGCCTGCCGCTTTCGCCGCTGCACGGGACTCCCTTGCAAGCTCGTTGAACAAGTCTCGTGGTGGCGCGACGATCGCCTGCAGCATCACGGCATTTCCCTTGGCGACAACCGTAAAAGTCGTTCCCTCGCCGAATCCGCATCCAATACGAATCGACTCGGGAATCACGACCTGTCCGCGCGAGGACATTCTTGTAGTAGGCACAGCAACCATGCAAAGCTCCTTTATTCTTATTGGTAAGAACGCGGGAATTTTATAGCATGCTGCGTTTCAAAACGCAATGGGGGAACTGGAAATCAACATGGGACGTGATGAATGTAAAGGGTGCGATCATTCCGGCGGCATAAATCCGCCGCGCCCGGTCTGCCCGCCTTGATTCTGATGCCCACCGCCTTCCAAGTGCTGATACGGACGCTCAGCGCCCCCACGCCGACGGGGGAATTATGGACCAGTGACAGGGGAATTATGAGCCGGTGACCTTTTGGGCAAAGGTCACGCTACCTTTACGGCAGCGCAACCTCCACCATGAAGAAGCGGAACGCGGGATTGCCGCCAGACGGCAATCCCTGCCAGAAAAAGGCCTCATTCCACCGTCACGGTCCAACTGACGGAGGGCTTCTTGCACGTCGCCATGCCGTAGCCCGCGCCATCCACCACCACGCCGGTCACGTTGAACGTGTACTTCTTGAGCTTCGTCGACTTGCCCGCACCTTCAAGCGCGTACAAAGTGAACTTGCCCTTGTACGTTCCCTTCTTCGGCGTGTAGGTGAGCTTGAGGCCCGAAAGGTTCGTCTTGCCCTTGGAGGTGTCAACGATAAGCCCCTTGCCGGAAGCCTCATCGAAGATTTCCGGCGGCTCAGCTCCCTTCTTCGGCTTCGCCCACTTCACCGACGCCGCCTTCGCGAACGACCACTTGCCGCCATTGACGCCCGCCGTCTCGTTCACCGGCAGGAGATCGGCGAGCACCGTGCCCGCGAACATCGACATGTCGCCCGCATCCACCGCCACCGTTGCGCCGCGGCCCGTCCAGTTGCCGCCCACGGCGGCGGACTGCACACTCAGTCCTCCGGGCAGCCCCTCGTTGCCATTGAACGAACCTCCATTAATGGCGATAGACAAACTGTCGAAATCAACCGCCACTATGCTCCCTCTAACATCAACGCTCTTCGCCTTGTAGGATTTCTTCTTTCCGTCAATGCCGGTAAGCACGGCCGAAACTTTGGCGATGCCCGTCTTCTTGTTTGCCTTCCCGCACTTCAATTCAAAAATGCCAACGACGGGGTTCGGCATTGCTCTCGTCGCAACGCCCCTCAAGGTTCGCGCTTTCTGCCATTCAGCGGGGATTGTTCCATCCGTAGATCCAGATGACGTTTTCGTCAGTGTACCTGCGACAGGACAATTCTCGTAGGGGTTCTCACTCTTGTTTTCCAGAATCTCCTTATCCACATACTCCATTTCGACGCCCGATGACATCTTGCGAAGAATGAGTTCGATCAAGCACAGTTCGTCAACATCACCTTTTTCATACCAGCGCCACTTCAAGCTGAGCACGATGCTGTCTTCAGTGCTGGATGTGGCGACGTACGCTCCTTGTGGAGTGCCCTTCAGTGCACCGAATCGCACTTCCCCAGAAATCTTCCCGTTCTGTCCTACTGTCAGCTTCGCAGATGAACTGTACCACGGGCCAATGTCATCCGGGTCATCATATGCTTCACACCAGTTCACAAACGTTCCCTTGTACGTCCCGACCGCCCAAGACGGAAGGACTTCGGCAGAAGCCGTAATACACACCATCGCTCCAAAGAGCGCAGACATTAGTTTTTTTTTTCATTTTTTGTTCCTTTTTTGAGGGTTGATGAAATCAGTATTCAATGACTACCGGCCACGGGCCGCTGGCAGGCTTCTTCACAGATGCCTGTCCGAAGCCGACGCCATTTACGACCACGCCGCTGACGACGGCCTTGTACTTTTTCAACTTTGCCTTCACATTCGCCGCGTATGGATCCTTGTCCGTCGCGTAAATCATGAACGATCCCTTAAACAGCCCCGTCTTCGGCGTGTAGGTGAGCTTCAACGAAGATAGATTTGATTCCATGTTGCAGTCACAAGCAACATTAAGATAGTAATAGGAGCTGTCTTCGTCAATACAGCAAAGGGGGGCAGGCTTGCCGGGGCGATATTGAATAATCTTGGCCGTTACCGGTTTGCCGCATGTCCACTTCCCTGTCGTCCTGTTCACATGAACGGCCTCGAATTCCTTGAGGCAGGAATAGTCTTCGTCCAGCATCGTTCCGGGCACCAGCCATTCGAGCGCGGAGAATCCTGCATCTGCCGTAAACGCGAAATCATGCACGGAGAATTTCAGCGTGTCAGCGTTTACAATGCCGCCGACGCTGGCATTGCGTACGCCCAAGCCTCCGTCCAACGCCACACCGTTAAGATCCGTCATGTGACCATCGAACTCGTCGCCGTAGACAGATACCGGCAACAGACAATTCTCGGAATATCTGAAAGGAATCGTCACCGCGCCATCCGCCACGGTCACGCTCTGCGCCTTAAACCTCGTCTTCTTGCCGTCCACCCCAGTCAGGGTCGCGGACACCTTGGCGATGCCTTTCTTGTTCACCTTGCCGCACTTCAGTTGGAATACGCCGCGAACATGGTATGGCGACGGCAACGCCTGCGTCACCACGCCCGTCAACGTCCTGGCTTTCTGCCATCCGCCAGAGACGGATGGATTGCCGCCGCCACCCTTGCCGCCATCGGCAGTCTTACGAAGAGAGGCATCCATCTTGACGGGTGTACCGGTAGGTTTTACCCAATAAATCTCATTTCCATATCCCCAAAACCCGCGTCCTCCTCCAAACGAACCATTCCATTTACTGTCAATCTTTGTCAACCCAATGTAAAATGTCAGACAATCGGAAGAATCGGATGCCGTCAACACAACAGGAATTCCAGCCGATGGCGGAACTTCTCTGCCATCCGAATCACGCCATCCGCGATCGTATTCCACGACATATGTGCTGCCGAATCCTTTCTTTCCACTTGGCAGTGTGCCCAACACCGATACAACCCCATTGGCACCAACCTTGATGGTTGCGGTAAAAAGGGAACCATCTGGCGCCGATCCAGAAACCTCAAACGCCAAACCTTTCAGCTCACTAAATGGCGTGTTCGGCTCAACGATCACAACCTCCGCTATAGCGTCATCCGTCCAGTATATGTCAGTTCCGCCGGATTCATTCGTGACCTCCTTCAGCCAAGAATCAATGCCTTGATATGCGCCAAGATGATACCAGTCAAAATTCGGACGGGTGATGGTATGTGAATTATTATCGACAACTGGCACGTCCAAATCGTAATCAGCAGAAAACACGATATCCGAATGGGTGAATGACACTTTATTACCTAATCGCACATCGTCAATGGTGGTTGTCCACCTCGTCTGTCCATTGGCACCCGTCTTTGACACGGAAAGAACGGCTTGTCCAGTATAATACTGCTGTCCATTAATCTCATGCACCACAAACCCACAAAGCGTCACATTCCTGTCGAAGGAAATGTACTCGTTCACAGAGTCGGGCGCACCTATCCAGTCCGGCTCAAAGCCATTCTCGGTCAGTTTGGCCTGAGACGCCAGCGGAGCCGTCAGCGCAAGTCCGACGGCAAACATAATAGTGGCGCCGTGGCATTGCGGCTCAACATACGGCTTTACATCGAGTGCTTTTCCTGCTTTCATTTTCTTTTCATTCCTTTCCTGTTTTGCTGTTCCGCCGCTGGCAATCGGAACGAAAAGAAAACCTCTCTTCGTATTTTAGTTGAGGTCGTAGTAATTACCTTGTTAGAAACACGAAGAGAGACGAACGCATGGTGCGTTTCCTCTGCCAAGTGTCATCTAACTTGAAGTTTACTACGTTTCAACTAACGACTGCTTTGCAGCGTTTGCAAAATTAATTGCTGCGTTCAGGGGTGGAATAAGATTGTCGGCTCACACGAAGTAGCTTGACGCTCCCAATCAGTTCCTGAACTATGTCGTTTACGGTCGGCTCAATCGCATTCTTTGCGGCGCACTTAACCAACCACGCCATGCCTAAACTCAACCAAAGATGCACTCTTGCTAACCAAAAACGGCACAAATGATACCACATCTCCTTCGCAGATGCAAGCGAAATCTTGGGCGCATGGTCAATTGTTACGCCATTATCGCGAATCCGTCCTGATGTGCGGACTCATGTCCGCACAACCACCCATAGGGCGCGTTGCCCCTCAACGCGCCGTTCAAGTGCGAGTCCGGCGGATTGGGGGCAATCCGCCCTGCGATTCTGGCTGGTTGCGGGAGAAACGCGCAG
>CAMPAA010000238.1 GCA_946631345.1 uncultured Verrucomicrobiota bacterium | reverse complement strand
GTGCTGTTGATCAGATCGCAGAGCGCATCGATGCGCATTGTGGAACATCCATATGCGCCGCACTCGTCCTCAAGCTTACCGGTATGAGCTCTTGCAGTTCGCCACCCGCTAACTCGATCTCCATCATGGGAAATCTTCATCAGCTCTCCGAATCTGACGAAATCGCCCTTTGCCAACAATTCAGGTGCAAGTCGCGCACGCGCAATTTCTGATACGCCAAACAGCGCGGTTCCATAGAGATCATATTCTCCTGGATCGGCATGTGTCGCAAACATCTCATCCAGACGCTGGCGTGATTCAGGAAGCATCGCAATAATCGCCTTACGCGTCACTTTGGGCGGAATGGTGGCAAGCATTGACATGACCTCCTGCGGCGTTCCGCATGAGACAATGTCACGGAACTCTACCAGGGGTTTGTCGGGGAAAAGACGCTTTAGCAAAAGCAGGGCAAACTCGTATGCGGCGATACGGACGTTGAATTGATCTCGACTCCCCTCACTTTTCTTTGATTGTTCTAGAGAATCGGCTACAATCACCGAACAATGCTCAGGGAATGGCACGGAGCATCCGATGGCGAAAGGCTTGAAATCAAGATGCGTTATTCTGCCTGGCCTGCTGCACCGCATAGCGGCATGATCGCCTGCGCCGCCGCGAGAGCCAACAAACCACTCCCCTTCGCCACAAAGATCAATGAACTGCCGATCCATCATATTAAGGCAATTGAGTGCAGACAACGCCTCTGCTGTGGCAACTACAATCGCTGACGAACTTGAAAGGCCGGCTGCGACAGGTATGTTGCCTGCCGCCATCACATCCATGCCGCACAACTGAAAATCAAGAGCATCGCGAAACCTGTATGCAACTCCCTTTACGTAGTTGATCCAATTGCCGCGCGATGAGGCAATTTCATCTTGTACCTTATCATCTGCAAGCAGCTGCAGCCATGCTTGGGTACCACCACGTGTAGTAGGACTCTGCCCAATGTGGAATTCGCATTCAGGATAAGATTCATCGACATTGCAGAGGTGTATGACATCATCTTCCCGAGGTGACGCGATAAATACAGTTGCCGCCTCAACCGCCATCACATTGACGCTGCCGCCGCGGTGCTCTATGTGACGCCCCATTAGGTTTACTCGTCCAGGTGCTCTGGCTATGACTGCGAGGCGGTCGCCATAGCGGGCGATAAAACGACGTAATACATCAGCGAACTGTGGATAATCCTGCATGAGTTCACTGGTTTTCCGAAGAAAATGGCGGCTCATGCGGCGCAATTCAACCTTTGTAGAATATGTGAGCAACTCATCCGCACTCTCTACACGATATATTGTAACTTCACCGCGTGCCGCGAAATACTCTATAGTGTCGGTAAGGTATATCTCTTCCTGAGCATTTTCGCTTGTGCATGTCATCAGCGCCTCACGAAGTGCAGTGGAATCAAACCGATAAAGCGCAGTGTTTACCCATGGTGTCGCCGCAACCTCCTCAGGACGGAACTCATGTCCGCAAAGCGAAATTGACGAACCATTCATCAGCGCTTTCTTTACATCGGCATATTCAACGATTCCCAGAGCATTTCCGTTGATGACCATGACATGGCCGCCGTTTGGGTGCTCCTCACGCCTCTGAACGCCGCAAACGCAGTGAGATTTGGTGTGCATGGCACCATCCAAAATGCGCCGAACCGTATCTGCACTCACAATCTTGTCGCCCATCGAAACGATGACTGGCCCGCTGTAGCCAATGTCTTCAAGCGAACGCAATCCGCAGGCAGTTGCGTGGCCCGTCCCCCTCTGCTCTCTTTGATATGCGTAGAGGATTCCAGGTTCGCCATCCAACGCGGCCATTACACTCTCTGCTCTGTGTCCGACAACAACGACAAACCGCGAAACGCCGCCTGATCTCATGTTGGCGATGATTCGTTTAATAACAGGTACCCCAGCACAATCGTAGCAAACCTTGCTGCGATCACTTTCTCCCATTCTCGTGCCCTTTCCGGCGCATAAAAGAATGGCGGCGGCCTGACTATCGTGTTTCATGCAGGTAATTATACCATAAATGTGGCTATTGCAACGATGTGCGGCAATTGATTGCGCGGCGCAGCGTCAATGGATCGGAGTAAGACACGCCGGAATCTGCAGGAAGCCCAAAGGCGAGACGCGTTGCCTTTACGCCGCTTGACGAGAGCATCTCCGAAATGTATCCTGCAGTCGCATCCCCTTCCATGTCGGTTGATACAGCAACCAGCACCTCGGAAATGCCTTCTTTGGAAATCCGTTCGGCAAGTTCCCTGAGCCGCAAGTTATCGGGTTTGACGCGATGCATCGTAGACAGCTTTCCGCCAAGCACGTGATACCGTCCTCGGAACGCACCAGACGCTTCTATCGGCATTATGTCGGCCGGCTCCTCGACAACGCATACAACCTTCCCGTCACGAAGCGCATCTGTGCAGAGCGCGCAGGGGTCTTCGCCACGGGTGGTGAATGCACCGCATCTTGAACAGCACACCACGGATTCGCGCGCTACCCTGATGGCCCACGCAAGAGGATCAAGAAGCCTTTCCGGTTCACGCAGCAGCGCCAAGGCCGCGCGCGACGCAGAACGCCGCCCAAGTCCGGGCAGTCTTGCCAGCGCACGCGTCAAATCCTCAATCGGGGCAATCATTTTCCGAACAGGCCACCCATGCCACCGCTCTGCTGCATCATCTTGGCCATGTGTTCCTGTGTGGTCTTCTTCACTCCCTTGAGAGCTCCGTTGATTACATTGAACAGCATGGTCTCAAAGCGGTCGTGCTTGCCTGACGAAGCCTCCGCCCACGTTTCGGGGGTTATCGAGATCTTTGCGATGGTGAAGTCCCCTTTTGCCGTCACCGTGATGCCGCCGTTTGAGTAGTCGAAGCTTATCTTCTCGATTTCCTGCTGGATGCGTTTCGCCTCGGAACGCATCTGCATTGCCTGCTTCATCTGATCCAAAATGCCCATTCTCTTTTTCCTTGTTTTGGTATGGTATGTCAATCTTATCAGGCGAACTTTATTCCTGAAAGTTCTTCGTAAGCCTTAACGTAAATGTCGCGCGTGCGGGCAATCACGTCGTCCGGCAGAACAGGTCCCGGCGGCTGGTGGTTGAAATGCACGGCGTCAAGCCAATCGCGCACGAACTGCTTGTCGAGGGATGGCGGATTTTTGCCGACCACATAGAGCTCTTGCGGCCAGAAGCGCGAAGAGTCAGGCGTAAGCACCTCGTCGGCCAAGATGAGTGAGCCATCATCGTCCTTGCCGAACTCGAACTTTGTGTCGGCGATGATTATGCCATGCTGAAGCGCGTAATCAGCCGCTTTCCGGTATAGGCCAATCGTCGTATCGCGCAGAGCCCGCGCCGTTTCTGCGCCGACAAGTGCCTCCGTCTGCGCATAGTCGATTGCTTCGTCGTGATCGCCGATAGCCGCCTTCGTGGTTGGAGTGAAAAGCACATCATCGAGTTTGGACGCATTCTGGTAGCCGTCACGCAGTTTCTGTCCGTTCACTGTTCCGGACTTCATGTATTCTTTCCAGCCAGAACCGGTAAGGTAGCCGCGGGCAATGCACTCCACTTTCACCATCTTCACTTTCTTCACGAGCATGGATCGGCCGCGCAGATCATCCTTGTACGCCTGAAGCGTCTCCGGGTAGCGATCAACATCCGCCGTGATAAGGTGGTTCTTCATGCCAAGAAACTCCATCCAGAAAAGAGAAAGTTTGTTGAGCACTTTTCCCTTGTCCGGCACGCCACAAGGCAAAATGACGTCAAACGCGCTGATGCGATCGGTCACCACCATAAGGAGACTGTCGCCCAGATCATATACATCGCGCACCTTGCCGCTCTTGGCTGGCAATCCGGGAATGGAGCATTCCATAAGCGCATGGTTCTTGTCGTATTTCATCTTTGAATATCCTCTTCAAAACTGTCTGCGTATTATATCACAAAACGCGTCTGCCTGATGTCATTCGCAAGGTTCGATGCGCAGATCGGCATATTCCACGGCACCGGTCGCATTCCACAGGTAGATCGTGAACTGCGAATTGAAGTTGGCGGATTTCTCACCGGCCGTGAAGTAGAACTCCTGGTGTATCCATCCAGTGGTGCCGGTCATGCGGTTCTTGGGGAACCACTGATTGTGATCGCACCACACACGAATGCCCACGCCTCCGCCCTTTCCGCCAGACACGACGTTGTCCATCTTCACGAAATATGAGATGCGATATTTGACACCGGCCTTGTATTTTCCCGTGCTGTTTATGAAATGATTGGATATCTGCACAGTTGTTGGCTTGCCGCTCGCCTTCATCCTTATCGCCCTCCCCTTCACTCCAGGCGGCACATCGTCCACAAACGAAATGTGTGGCACGTCCGCATCGCCGCAAATCCATCCGCCCTGCCAGCCATAGCCTCTGGAATCCTTGTAGTAGCCGAAATGCCGCTTGGACATGCCGGATGGCGGTGCAGAGAAATCGCCGTTGACGAGGATGTTCTTGCGCGTGCTTTTCGCGCGACGTGCAACCTCAGCATCTACCGATATCCCTGCCGCATACCCGGCAGCCGACTTTGCGAGCGGCTCG
>CAMPAA010000237.1 GCA_946631345.1 uncultured Verrucomicrobiota bacterium | reverse complement strand
CGCGAACTGGACGAGCAACCGCCCGCCGAGGCGCGGGAAAGCGCACCTGCCCCCGCTGTGGCCGCTCCTGCGCCGATCTCGGCGGGATTCCTCACGAGGCCGGGCGACGATTTCGCCTTGCGGGGCGATCCGCGCCCGTATCTGCAGGCGCACGGCTGGACGCCGTGCGGGGAGAAGAGCGACGGCAACGAGCTCTGGACGCGCCCCGGCAAGGACGCGAGGGCAGGACACTCGGCCACGCTCAAGGACGGCGTGTTCTTCGTGTTCAGCAGCAACGCCGCCCCATTCGAGCCGAACAGGGGGTACAACGCCTTCCAGGTATACGCGCTTCTTGAACACGCAAACGACTTCAGGGCCGCGACCGCCGCGTTGATCGACATGGGCTACGGAGCGAGGGACACGTCGTCGGACGTGGACATCTCGGCGATAGTTTCGGACACTACAGGCGCTGCGGGCGCGGGAAGCACACGATCCGACTCCGACAGGGAGGATGACAGCGCCGACAAGGAGGAGGAGTTCGCCGACCCAGGCCCGATTCCCGACGAGCTCTTCGACGTGCCGGGGTTCGTCTCGGAACTGATGGGCTACACGCTCCGAACCGCTCCGTACCCGAACCGCGCATTGGCCTTTGCAGGGGCGTTCGCGCTCCTCGGACATCTCGCGGGCCGGAAGTACAAGGACGAGTTCGACACGCGCCCGAACCTCTACTTCCTTTCGCTCGCCGCATCTGGAACGGGAAAGCAGCATCCGCGCGGCGTGAACGTGTCGCTCGCAGCGCTCAAGGGCTTTGCGTCCGAGATGGGCGACTACTTCGCCAGCGGCGAGGGCTTGGAGGACTCCTTCCTCTCGAACCCGTGTATGTTCTACCAGATCGACGAGGCGGATACGCTCTTCAACACCGTCAAGATGAAGGATACGAGGGCGGAGATGATCAATTCGATGCTTCTGCGGATGTACAGCGAGTCGAACAGCGTACACATCATGCGCAAGAAGGCGTTGCAGCGCGGGCAGCAGGCGAGTTCGTCGTGCATCATCCAGCCGCACCTCACCTTTCTGGGGACGGCGGTCCCCAAGTTCTTCTACGCATCGCTCTCCGAGCGCGTCATGGCGAACGGACTTCTCGCCCGCTGTCTCGTGCTTGAGGCGGGCAGGCGCGGCGTGGCGAACGACAACGCGGTCGCGCAGGAGTTCCCGGAGCGAGTGCTGTCTGACATCACAGACCTCATCCGCATCGGACACGAGAACGCGCTCTTCGGCGAGTTCCCGCAGACACGCACGGCCCCGATGGAGGCGAAGGCGAAGCTGCTCCTCAAGGACGTGCGCAGGGAGGCCGACGCGATGTACGCGAAATACGACCAGACATCGAACGCGAACGAGTGCGCCCTCGCGCTCTGGGCGCGGGCGGGCGAGAAGGTCTCGAAGTTCGCCCTCGTCCGCGCCATCTCGCAGGACGTGAACGCCCCGGTCATCCGGGAGGAGGACATCGCGTGGGCGCGGACGCTCGTTTTCCACGCCACGAGGCGGATGCTCTTCATGGCGGGGCTCTACGCCTACGACGGCGAGTTCGACAGGCAGATGAAGCGCGTCATGCAGCGGATCGCGGCCCAGGGCGGGAGCCTTTCGTACCGCAACATCCTCCGCTACGTCAGCATGGACAAGGACGAGTTGAAGCGAGTCCTCGAAACGCTCATCGCACGTGGCGACCTGCGCGTGGAGAAAGGCCCCAAGGGCGGGGATGTGTTTGTGGCGAGTTGAGGATCTCAATCACATTCTGATGATGACATGATCACGGCATTTCTGCTGTAACCTTGAAAAAACGGTCAAGTGAATTTGTAGGCGAATGCCATGAGACTGGAGAAAGAGATTCGCTTCCCCAAATGCGGTATACCCGCTCAGTTTTCTTCCCTCATTCGTTCAAATCAGGCGTCCATATAATGCACGATACGTTATTTGAGACGGCGATCCCTGCAACAAACACGTCTGCCGCATTAGTTGGGCTTATGCCCGAAACATAGCACTCCCACATTTTATTCACGCCATTAGCCGCAAGTTCATTGGCTGCGGCTTCGTAATTGCCCTTGGAATGTATTACAAATGGCTTATCCGTTATCCCCTTGACTCATTATCTCATCTGCACTTTGACCTTAAAAAATGTAAAAGCGGCACGCTGACCGTCGGTCATATCTGAAACATCAGTCCACTCTGCTTCATCCAATCGTTTCTTCGCAAACACCCGATATTGCCTTTTTGCTTCTTCATAAGACTGTAATCGCGGAGTCCAGCTGATGCGGGGAGCACCATCAACCATTGAGATTGATGCAGCAAATCTACTGTTAACATCTGTAGGGTCCGTCCCTGAAACATAGTCATGCCAGACAAGCATATCGTTCCCCGATTCATCAATCTTACCAGAGGGCATCAGTAGAGCCTTCCAGAAGTCGGTTCCGAACTTGGCAGAGAAATCGGGAAAGTAATAAGACCAATCGCTAGTAATGCCTGAACCCATCAACGCCCCCGGAATCTCTATGATAGTGATTTTTGAAACATCAGCCCCATTTAACGACAATCCCTCTCTGGCAAAGCTTGTTTTGCCAGGCTCGACATAAACCGTCTCTAACTTGTTACACGACTGAAACACATACGTCTTTAGCGAATATTGTGACACTCCAGTCGTCTTAACGCAGCCAATCTCTGTTATAGAGGCTGGAATTGTTATTGAAGTGAGATTCTTACATAGGTAAAACGCATATTCTTTGATCGATGATACTCCAGGTTTAATAACAACCTTAGACAGGTTCGCACAGTCATAAAACGCTCCACTTTCGATTGTGTCAACACTTCGTGGAATTGTTACCGAGGATATACTACAACCCGTGAATGCCCGATTGCCTATTGTTGTCAACCCATCGGGCAGTTCTAAGCTGCGGATTTTTGTGCAATAAGCAAACGAATAAGAACCAAGAGAGCGGATGCTCTTGGGCAACGTAATATATTCTAGATTGCAGCACATATCAAAGGCGTAATTGCCTATATTTGACAGGCCCTCCGACAAGCGAACTCTGCTGAGTGAGTCGCAACCGTAAAAAGCCCTATCGCCAAATGTTGTTACGCTAGAAGGAATTGTCACTTCAGAAATGGCATCGCAATCCTTAAACGCCTCTTTTACGATATTGGTAGACCCTTCAGTGATCGTTAGTCTTGTTACCTTAGTGCAATTAATGCAACATTTCCAACCGGGCACCGTAATCGTTGTTGGTTTACAACCGTTAAAGGTGTCGCTTGAAACACTACCCATGCTGCTCGGCAGCACTATTGTCTGCAAATTCGTACATCCGGAGAATGTCTGTGCTGTGAGCGTCTTTATCCCCTCGGAAACTCGGAGTTCTTTCAACCCAGTACAGTCTGAGAACGCGCTACTATACATGTTTTCCACAGTGGCGGGGATAGTCAATTTTGTTATGCTTTTACAGCCGGAAAACGCACCGCTATCGAGTGTTTTTATCGACGAAGGTATTGAGATTGAGCGTATGGCGCTACACCCCATAAAGGTCGCTCGGTTAATCTTATCTACCTTTGGAGGGATGGAAATGGACCCTAATCCACTGCAACCATAAAACGCTTTAATACCGATATCAGTTACGCTACTTGGAATTGATACCGACGTCATGCCGGTACAACCAGAAAAGGCTTCATCTAGAATTTCTACAACGGTAGCCCCGTTAATCTTCGACGGAATAGATACGGAGCCTGTACAAGCGCTTTTTTTGTTAGGCTTAATGCGAATCTCTTCATACAAGGCACCCTGACTTTTATATGAATAATACCATTCAATCCCATTCACGCTTGCCGTGTATGCAGAGGCAGAATAGGCATTGATCGTTACGATGATTAGAAGCAATATGTTTTTTTTCATGTTCGTCATTCTCCACACTTTCCACAAGGGCTACCCTAGTCCCTGCGGCATCTGATGATTGCAGGATCACGGCATTTCTACCGTAACCTTGAAAAACCGGTCAAGTGAATTTGTAGGCGAATGCCATGAGACTGGAGAAAGAGATTCGCTTCCCCAAATGCGGTATACCCGCTCAGTTTTCTTTCCTCCTTCGTTCAAATCAGGCGTCCATGTAATGCACGGTACGTTATTTGAAACGGCGATCCCTGCAACGAACGTGTCTGCCGCATTAGTTGGGCTTATGCCCGAGACATAGCACTCCCACACTTTATTCACGCCGTTAGCCGCAAGTTCATTGGCTGCGGCTTCGTAATCGCCATTGGAATGTATTACAAATGGCTTGGCTTTTGTGTTAAGCCATTCATATGGCACTGGACACGTGCCGGTATATGTGGCTGTCGGAGTCTTGCCATTCCATGACATTCCATCAAGATATGCGGCGTCTGCAATAGTTTCGTCGGTTCCAGCGTTCCAGAATTCAAATTTGACGCTGTGTATTCCATCGCCAGTTATATCTACTGATTTTTGTGTCCACCCGCTGGCAACATCAAGACTCGCTCTTAACGACTCATCGACAAACACATCCACTCCGGCGCATCCGGCCATGTCCATCATCCACCACCAGGAGAGGGGGCCTTCGCCCAAGACGGCTGTTGAAATTACGCTTACGTCATCACCAGAGACGCA
>CAMPAA010000236.1 GCA_946631345.1 uncultured Verrucomicrobiota bacterium | reverse complement strand
TCAACCCGTTGGGAGGGTTGTTGGTAGGCGAGAACTTGTCGCCATATCCGATTATCCCGATCGCCGCCATTGCAAGGAACAGTACAAGTTCCGCGAACTTCAGGCGAACAGTCCGCGGATTGTACCCCATCGCACCGGGGAACGCCAGTAGGCCGGCGATTCCAAGCACGGCAGCAACAGCCATATAGAGTTGCGTTGTCATCGCGGCTACCTCAATATGACCTGCAGGGGGTTGGGCTTGTTGCCGATGTACAGCACAGCGTCTGGATCAAATGTCCCGCGCGCAGTTAGTCGCATTGTGTCCCAGCTGCATCGGCAAATCCATCCGGGGATGTTGTTCGTGAGGCTGGAGAAGACCGCGGCGTTTCCGTCCTTGGCGCTCAGCTCGCACAGCCGATCGCCCGCATCCATCCGCGCTCTCCACGAAAATGACTTCGCTCCGGACTGTACTGCGGCAGGCTCTACGAACTCCTCGCCATAACCCGACACGAACCACGCGCCGCAGTCCCAGCCAACCGTGAACTCGGACTCTTCGATCGACAGCACTCCGTCATGGTCTTCGTCAACGCCGAACGCGGCCTGCACGTTGTTCGACAGCGAGGCGTTGAACTCGAACCGAATGTCCATTATGCGGTCGAAACTGTCCCACACCTCCGCAACAAGATTCGTCTCAAACTCCGTATCTGGCGGCGGGCAACTGTGCAGCAATGTCTCGGTTGCGGCGAAGGAACCGCACGAGAACAAGAGCAGCAGCAATGTCAGAATCAGTTTCACGCACGAATTGTACCAAACAATCGGGGCGCGGAGAATCAAAAACATGGGACTAGTGCCTAGTGCTTAGTGCCTGGTGCCTAGTGCGGAATCGGGAAACCGTCCGCAGCACAATCTCACGCACCCAAGGTGTACTGTGGTTTGGCAAGACGCTAAGTCGCCCTCCCCGTCAGGCGCGGATCTATCCACGTCGTCACCACCACACACTCCACGCCGAACGGCAGATAGCCCGCAAAACCAAGCAAGGGCATTTCCCAGATATTCCAACGGTGTACCTAGGTCAGCATGCCAGTCTCAGAAATAGCTCTTCACGTTTTCCCACCAGGTGCGGTCTGGCCAAAGCTCCCTTGGCAGGCGTTTATAGCCGTGCGGCGACTGCCAATTCCTGGGCGCATACCAGTTCACGGCGATTTCCCGCCGATAGACAATCATCAAAGTGATAATGGCTGAGAAAACTGCTGCCGAGACGACGACGCACTTCTTGTGGCTGCGACAAGCCTCCCGGAACCAACGCAGTATGCGCGACGCAATGACAAGCGCGTAGGCGACAAAGCACCAGAAAAGCAAGTTGATGACCGACCGGCCAGGCTTGCCGTCTGCCATTACCGAAAATCCGGCAGAGGATTCATCAGCCCGATGTGTCGGCAATGGCAGTCCGATGTAACGCGCATGCCCACTAGCACCATCATATAGAGGATCGGTGTACACCTGCACCCCCATTGTCGCGAGCCAAAGAACAGCTCCAATCACAACGGCAACCCAGAAACGCCAGTGGCGGACTCTGAGCATGGGAAACGCAAACGCACTGAAGCAGAGGCTTCCAATTTCGGAAACCGCCATGCCCGTCCGCAACGGCAAGGTTATCACAAGGCCGAAGAACACCATATGTCCAATCACCAACGCCGACACTATTCGCACCAGCATCCAAACTGCGCGCTTTGCCTTATCTTTCATTTCACCGACCTTTCACCTTTGTACGCCAATGTTTGCCAGCTAGTATTGTACCACAATCTCACCTGTCGCTCTTTCGCCGATTGCAGTCGGCGCACAACATCTGGCAGTTGGACGCTACCGTATGTCCTCCCTTAGACCATGGCTTGATGTGGTCGGCCTGCATCTCCTCCATCTCGAAGTGCTTGCGGCATATCGGGCAAATCCCCTTTTGCCGCTCGTATGCGGTCCGCGCCATCTTGTCTGAGAACCGACGTATGCTAAGATGCCGTTCGTCGCCCGAAAGAAGGTACTCGTATATGCCGCGCTGGTTGGTGATGTCGTTTATGTCCTCGTCGTCCCGCAAAAGCTGCGTTATCCTCGCCTCAAGCGCAGCGGCGTCGCGTTTCTCCTTGCCATATCTGTTGTAATACACGCCCCAGGGAAGCCCCTTCATCAGCTTTGCGCGGACAACATGGAACGTATCGCCGACCCATTTCATTACGCATTGGAAATACCCCCACAGATCCGTGCAGTCGCCGTCGTTCTGATGCGCGGACATGTAGTCCTCGATCTCCCCTCCGTCGCGGTCTGCGATCCATCCAAGCACGGTCTCCAGGATCTGCTGGCGAATGGCCGACCCGTTCAGGTAGTTCTCGCCCTGCTGCGCAGCGGGACAACCAGTCTTCGAGAAGTACTTCTTCGCCTCGCTTAGCCACGGCCCCGCGTAGATTGCGTTTCGACGCTCCTGGGCAGTCAGCTTCTCGCCCGCCGTGTTCACCACGTCGAACCAGTCCAGCTTCTCGCGTTCAGTCCCCTCGCAGACATAGATGACAAGCTCGTAGCCTAGAATGGCGTCTAGTTCTTCCGTCGTGAGGTTTCCGACTGCCTGGTGGTTGATCGAGAAGTCGCCGTTCAGGTAGCGGCAGATGGAAATCGTCCGCTGCTGCCCGTCGAGCATTTCGTACCCACCTTCGCCGTTCCTCACCCAGTACATGACATTGAGCGGAAACCCGTTGCGCACCGTCCGTATGACCGCGTCGCGCTGCTGCGGGTTGTAGACGAACTCGCGCTGATACGCAGGCCGCACGTTCAGCCGCCCGCCGTACGCCTTCACGCCAAGCTCCGCCGAGTCGACATATCCGGCGAATATCTCGCGCACGGGAATCTTACGCTCTTCTATCGTCATGGCTTCACCTCCTTGCGGCGAATGATGATACGTGCATAAGTTTCTTTGCCATTGACTTTAAACCGATGCCCATAATGAGGATTGTCCTCCACATAACGATCCAACCCAATGATCTCAAACTGCTCTGGATTGTACTTGTCCATAAATGTAATGGGGACACCCATCTTGCCGTCCCAATCTGCGGGAATATCATCTGTCTTGGATATTTCTATTGCATCGTAATTGTCATAAATTGGATATGCCTCAGGTGAATACTTCTTCCAAAGGAGCAGCTTTTCATGCCGCTTCGGGAAATCAAGGTTTGTGAACCAGCAGATGTTGCCCATCCGCCGCCACTTCTGTCCGTTCTCGTCGATCTTGAAGTCTGTCGCCTTTTCTTCGTAGTGAGGCGGCACCTTGAACCAGAAATGTCCGGCCTTATTGCCAAGCCACACCTTGTTACCCTTGATGAGAGGGAAAATCTCACTGTAAATTGCGGCGTTCATGTTCCCGATTATCAGGAACTGCTTCTTGTGCTCCATTAGCTGCGCCATGTATTCGCGGAAAAGCGAGAACGGCGGATTGGTGACGACAACATCGGCGTCTTTCAAAAGCGCAGCGCATTCAGCCGAGCGGAAGTCTCCGTCCCCTTTCAGCTTCGTCAGCACATTCTTTCTGTTCTTGATGAGCCATTCTACATCGGCAAGGTCGACTCGTCCGTCGCCGTTTTCATCCTTCACTTCGCTAATTACGATCTTGTATGGCTGTTTCTGCGGCGCGCTCGGCGAGCGCGCCCTACCCCCGTGCGCCGCTAGGGCGGGCGCGCCGCGCACGCCATTCCCGAACAAATCCAGCTCCATCTGCGCAAATGGCGATGCGGCAAAGCATGTCGCGGTGAGGCTCTTCAACCCAAGCGCGTTGAAGTTCATCGCAAAGTACTTGAAGAAGTTCGACTCATACGGATCGTCGCAGTTGCAGAGAATGCGCCTATCCTTGAAGTGCGGGCGATAGTGCCTCAGCTCATCTTCAATCAACTGAAGATTCGTATAGAACTCGTCCTGCTTGTTCCTCGACGAATCATGAAGATTTCTGTTCCCTGGCATGCCGTTTTCGTCTCGGCGGCGAGAGGGCTCGCCGCCCTACCGAAATTCCTCCGCGTCTCCGTGTGAGATTACGGTGCGGACGAAATCTCATTCTGCGCTTGTATTTGCGGCGGCGTGGGGTCACGCCGCCCTACCATCGCGGAGACCGTCTCGCATGCATGAAAAAGAGCGCATTCCCTTTTCATGCACTCGACCGGAGCCCGACCAAAGGCCCATTACGGATGCAGAAGAGAAAATGCGCCCAGCTGGGCGCATCTCCACTTACATGCCGTCCGTAATTGAAATGTTTGGTCGTATTTCGGTCGAACGACGTGTAGCGTTGATGCTACATTGTTAAGCGCCCGGCGGGGAAGAGCAAGTTATGAGTGTTTGAGTTTTTTGAGTGTTTGATTGTTTGAGTTGTTGCGAACACTAACTCAAAAACTCAAAAACTCAAAAACTTCTCCGTCCCGTTTCCCGGACTATGTTCCTGCGCCGCGCATGCGCCTCGCAGGATGTTTGTAGTATAGAAAATCCATGAGATGATGGCAAGAGCGGAGTTGACTGGAGTTTACCCATTTTTGAGTTTCTGGCGAGGCGAAATGGATTGCCGATCTCTCCGCCTCTTGGACGCTGCCTTCTAAGCCAACTCCGACGCTTCGCAAAATTGGCTCCACTACCGTTCCGCCTAGCTTCGCACGCCTGAAGCGCAATCAATTCCCTAG
>CAMPAA010000235.1 GCA_946631345.1 uncultured Verrucomicrobiota bacterium | reverse complement strand
GTCCGGCGCGGCCCTCTGGGCGGCGCTCGAGCTCTCGAAGCGTCCCGAGTTCGCAGGCAAGACGATCGTCGCGCTCCTTCCCGACACGGGCGAGCGCTACCTCTCGACCTGGCTCTTCGAGTAGGAGGCGGGGAATCGAGTCCCCCCAAGGCGGAGGTCCCGGTTGCCGGAGCCTCCGTCATTCATTTGATTCGCGAAGGAATCGGGGCATTCAGCAACACGCGATGAGCGCCGAGGCCTAGCTCGATTTCTGTTCGGGCAAGGTAACGGTGAAACGCGTCCACTGGTTAGGAGTCGATTCACATGCAATTGTTCCGCCGTAGGACGTGACGATAGCCTTTACAAGGGCAAGCCCCAAGCCGTTCCCCGGCAGCGAGCGGCTGTCGTCCGACCGCCAGAATCGCTTGAATACGTGAGGAATGTCTGCGGCGGTTATTCCTGCTCCCGTGTTGGAAACAGTGATTGTAAGCGGAGCAGCCTGAAGGACGATGGCGATCTTGCCGTTCTGCGGGGTGAACTTGACCGCGTTGTCGAGAAGATTGCCGAGCATCTGCTGAAGCTTGTTTTTGTGCGCGTGGAAGAAAACAGGCTGCTCGGGGCAGGACACTGTGATCTCTATGTCGCGCTCTTCGGCCACGGCGGAGTACAATTCGGTGACTCCTCGGACGAATGCGACCATGTCAATGTCGCTGCGTGGCGTTCGGTTGATGCGGCTGTCGGTCTGTGAAATGTCGAGCATCGTGTTGATCAGCTCGAGCATGGCCGTCGTTTCCTCCGCCACCGTCTCTGCAAGTGGGCGCTTGATCTGCCCGCCGGTGGCCTGAATTTCGGCGGCGGCGCGAAGACGCGTGAGCGGCGTGCGAAGATCGTGGGCGATGTCGTCCGTCAAGGTGCGCAGGTCGGAGAGCGTCTTCTCGTTTTCCCTTGCCATCGTATTGAAGGCCATCTCCAGCTCGGTGATCTCGCTGCCGTCGCCGGTTTCCCGAACCCGGGCCGAGTAGTCGCCCTTGGCGATGCGTTCGGCGGTCTGTGAGATGACACCGAGCGGAGCCGTGATGCGTTTGGCAAAATAGGCGCCAAACAGCGCGCCGACGAGCAGGGTGAATAGGATGGCCGCTGCCAGCACCATCCCGACAAAGATGGCATGGCGCTCATCCGTCGTGACGTTGAAGCCCACGGAGAGGATGCTTCCGTCGGACAGGCGTGTCCTGCGCACGCGAACGGCAATGTAGCTGTTTTTTCCTTTATCTTGCGAACAGGTTATGCGATACGTGTGCGGCTCGGGGCCCATGGCGTTTGCCTGCATCTTGCGAAAGATGCTTTCATTGGAGGATTGATGCAGCATTGTCTTGCCGTCCGGCGAGGACAGCAACAGGAAAATGTTCTCGCCGCCATGTTCTTCCGCATCCGTCGCAAACTCGCGTTGCATCTGGGCAAGATCTCCGTGGTATCTGGCGTATTCGCCCTTGAGATCTGCGGAAAGACGGGACAAGATGGCATGATATTCGCTGGTGTGATGGCGGATCGTGACAATCAGGACCAGAACTCCCACCAGCAGGTAAAGCAGCCCGAAGGAAACGAACGAGCTCCACGCGATGCGGCGCCAGATGGGATTACGCGCCGAGGACATACCCGAATCCCCTCACGGTTGTGATCAGCTTGCGCCGTGACGCGCGGTCGATCTTTTCCCGAAGACGGCAGACGCGCGCCTCGACGACGTTGGTGTGAGGGTCGAAGTCGTAGTCCCATACGCGCTCAAGGATGGTGTTCTTAGACACGACCCGCCCCTTGTTTCGCATCAGGTATTCAAGCAACTGGTATTCGAGCGGCTGGAGGTCGATACGTTCGCCGCCTCTCGTCACCTTGTGCGAGACGAGATCCATCTCCAGGTCCTCAACCCTTAGAACGAGCGTTTCATCCATTCGCGCGGCCCTGCGCAAAAGCGCCTGCGTGCGCGCCAGAAGCTCGGCGACGGAGAACGGCTTGGCGAGATAATCGTCTGCACCGACCTCCAAGCCCTTGATTCGTGCATCCACCGTACCACGCGCAGAAAGTACAATGACCGGCAGTTGCCTGCCGGCCGCGCGAAGATCGCGGATGATGGAAAGGCCGTCTTTCCTGGGAAGCATGATGTCGATGACAGCCGCATCGTATTCTCCATGCAAAGCCGCCGCAGCGCCCTCTTCGCCGTCCGTGCAGAGAGTCGTGATGTAGCCGGATTGCCTGAACGCGCCCGCGATGAACTCGGCCGTTTTCTTGTCGTCCTCGATGATGAGTATGTGCATGATTCAAGATGCCGTGCGTTTTAAGGTTATTATAGCAAATGCATGAGGCGGAGGACAGGGAACGTGAGAAGTTCGCCGACCGTGCGCAGGCCGACCTTGGAGCCGGGTACGTCGAACCAGGTATCCAACGGGCACTCGTGAACATCGGTTTTCAACCTTTTCCCAAGGCGCATCAGCAACTCCACATCGAAGAGCCAGCGTGTGCGGAAACGATCGTGAAATATCTCCTCGGCGACTTCCCGAGAGAACACCTTCGCCCCGCATTGCGTATCCCAAACCGGCGCGTCGAGGATCCGCCGGATGATAAACTTGGCGATATTCCCGGCAAGGCCACGTCGCGCGGTTCGCCGTATGCAAGAGCCAAGATGGGGCCAACGCGATCCGATCACGGCTTTTGCAGTCGGGGATTCCTCAAAGATGCGCATGAAGCGCGGAATCTCGCAAAGAGGGGTCGCGAGGTCGGCATCCCAGAAGCCGACGAAGTCGGCGTGCGTGTTCGTGCAGAGATGGTTCATGCCCGTGCGCACGGCCTCGCCCTTGCCCACGTTGGCAGGCAGGTAGATTGCGTGAAATGCCGGACAGAGGTTCACCATGTGGGCAAGTTTCTCTGCCGTCGAGTCCGTAGATCCATCGTCAACGAAGCAAAACGAAATCCAAGGCCATTTCTCGACGGCTTCAACGAAGGCGGACTGGTTCAGCCGCCGTTCCTCGTTATGGCATGGAACGACGATGGCAAGCGTTGTCATCTTTTCGGCGCTCCTTTCCCCCATGGCGCGTGGTAGAATTCGTACGAGAAGCAATGGTCGCTGACCTTCGGTCCGGCGGCGCGCCCCGGCATCTTTTGGGGATTGCAGATCCACACCGCGGCGATCACGGCCGAAAGAACCAGGACCGCGGCGGCTGCCGCCCACGGCATCAGCCGCGAGAGGACATGGCGGCTGATCCCCAATTTCACGCCCTCTGTTGACAAGTACGCCGCAAAGAGGGGCACAACCGGCAGAAGATACGCGATGGGCACGCGACTGGTCAGACACCAGAAAAGCGTTATCACGATCGCGGACAAAAGGAGAAAAGACCCGAACGGCTTGGCACGCCGCCAATCCGACGGGCGGCGAAAGATCATGAAGAGAGACCAAGGAAGCGTCACGACCAGTGCCCAGATCGCTGCCATGCCGCGAAACGTCTCGCGTCCGGCGCCATACTTGTCCCCATAGTCGCGGACAAGAAAACGCATCACGTTCTCATTGATGAAGAAATACCGCAGGAACCCTGGCTGATGTGTCTCCACCGCCCAGAAGTATGGCACTGTGATGAACAGGAAAAGAACAGCACCCCAGATCCAATCCGCAGATAGCAGGGGCTTCCATCGCCTGTTGATGACGGCGTCTGACAATACGGGCAGCCCGAATAGCGCGAGTGCGACGGGGCCCTTTACAAGCGTTCCGACGCCTAGCAACGCGCAGATGGCGAGGCTGGTGAAGAGCATGGGCTTTCGGCCTTCCATGCCCTCAAGTCGCCAATAGAGCAGGAGGCCCCCCGCAACGCAGCAGACAAGCGACGAGTCCGTCATGCAGAACCCGACCGTGGCATAGAGGGCGACGGAGGTTGCACAAAGGCCTGTCGCCAACAATGCCCCCCTCCTGGATGCGCCGATCGAAACGGCATAATAGACAATAACCAGCAGCAGGAGAAACGAGAGGAAAGGGACAAGCCGCACGGCAAGCTCATTCACGCCAAGCACCCTGCAACACGCGGCAGCAGCCTGGAAGACAAGCGGCGGCTTGCCTGCGAATCGCTGATAGGTCCCTTCGTAGGTGAAGCTCGGCGCGAACCAGTCGCCGGTGCGCGCCATGTTTGCGGATATGGCCGCATAGCGCGCTTCGCTCGGTTCGAACACAGGTGTCGTAGCCATAATGAGAAGGCGAATCCCCAGAAGGACGCACAATGACAGAATGATACGATGGTTTCTCATGACGGCAAGTAGTATGCCGCATCAAGATGACCGCCGCCTCACCGCAAGATGACTATTGGGTTATGTTCGCAAGATGGTCCTCCGCGCAAGATCGAGTACTTCCATCACACGGGACGGCGAAACGCCTGACCTGATCTGGACAAGGAAAGCGCGCACGAAACGCCCCTTGACATACCCTACGGGGGTATGGTACAATCTGCAGCCGAAACCACAGGAAGGAAGATTCGATGAGAAAATGCGTGGAAGACGTGACGGCGCTTCAGCTCCGGCTGAAGAAGATCGTCGGGCAGCTGAACGGCGTCCAGAAGATGCTCGCGGAGGACGTGCCGTGCGAGGACGTCCTTACGCAGCTGAACGCGGCCAACGGGGCGCTGCACCGCCTCTCGTTCATGATACTGGACGGGCATCTCAGACATTGCGTCCGC
>CAMPAA010000234.1 GCA_946631345.1 uncultured Verrucomicrobiota bacterium | reverse complement strand
CATATATCGTTGCGACAAAGAACTACATCCTGCTGTCGTGGCATGAAACGCCGCTGCCGGGTGATCCGTCCGCGACATCGGTCGCGCGTGTAGCCGCCGTGCCGAAGAGAGAAATCAAGGACGGGCGGTTCATGACCATGCGAGGCGAATCCACTCCGCCCGGCATGGTGTTCGGCAGGGACAGAGGACTCTGGAACTCGCTTTGTCCGCTTGATGACGACAGATTCCTTCTCGTGACGGAGCAGAACGGACGCATCACGCTCTATCCGGGAAGTGTCGGCGCAAAATGAAATTGTTGGGGACAGTCCTCGCGAAACGCGCGTTTTACAGGCCTTTCCGCGATTTCAGCCCTTTGAATGACCTTGGAAGCGGGTAGAAACCACGCGAAGTTCTGTTTCCGGGCGGGCGTTGAAACAGGCTGCGGCAAATGACGAGAGGGAAAGAGAACGGCAAGGCATGAAAGAGATTACGCGAAAGCAATTCATGGGCGGCGTGGCTCGTCCGGGAGGTAGCAAGGTATCTCGCGGCGGAAAACAGCATGCCGCCGGACGACGTGATGGCGTGGCTTATCGAGAACGACAGCATCGACTTCCTGACAAAGGGCGCTGAGTCTATGGGCAAGCAGCGCCTCCTGGACAGGAAGGTGATCCCAATGGCCGCCCGCGCCGTTTCATTCTATTGCAGCCCCGATACCGCCGCAATGTTCAAAGGCCAAAAACCTTCACATTGACGAGAAACGGAGGGGTGTGGTAAAATATACACCGTTCTACGCAAAATCGAAATAATGCGGAGGTGCGTGACGTGGTAATGAACTACTCTGTATGCTGTGAAAAATTCGGCGGACGGTATCGGACGGACCAGCTGATCCGCGAGGGCAAGCTTTTCAAGGTTGCCACTGGTCTGTACAGCGATACGCCCGATTGGTCTGATATCGAGGTTGTGCTGGCGAAATATCCAAATGCCGTGGTGACGTTGCAGAGTGCGTATTACTATTACGAGCTTTCGGATTCAATACCCGAAGTCTTCCATCTTGCGACGGACAGGGATGCTTCAAAGATATACGACGAGCGAATCGTTCAGCACTTTATGCCCAAGGGGACCATCGGTATCGGTGTCGTTGCGTCCAAGTTTATGAGCGACGAGATCTCGCGCATATTCGACAAGGAGCGGCTGCTCATCGAGACGGCCAGAAACAAGACAAAGCTTCCATACGATCTGTACAAGGAAGTAATCGAATCATTCCGAAGGATAAAGGAAACGCTATATCCTTCCAAACTGACAGACTATCTTGAATCGTTCCCGAAGAGGGACTCCATATTGCGCACAATTGAAAGCGAGGTGTTTTGATGAATTTCAAGGATATAGCGGCAACACTTAGGAAATCCGGGTATTCCCCAAAGAAGGCAGATGCAAAGATTGCCCACGACATAGTCCTCAAGGCCATAGAAGATGCCGGATTCCATGACAAGGTGACGATCAAGGGCGGTGTCGTCATGAGTGGCATAACAGATGCCGTGCGCAGAGCTACAATAGACATGGATGTGGATTTTCTTGGCTATTCGCTGGGTGATGCTTCCATACAGCGCTTCGTGCAGCGCTTGAGCCGTGTCGCGGATTGCGACATAAGGATTGATGGCCCGATTGTCGAATTGCGGCAGAAGGAGTATAAGGGCAAGCGGGTAGTTCTGAGTCTGACTGACGAGGCTGGGCGTTCGATAAGGACAAAGGTCGATATAGGCGTACACAGCAACAAGTCCATTCAGCAGGAGGATTTCCAGTTTAAGGTCATAACTGACAGTAATGGCGTAGTTCTTCTGGTGAATCCTAAAGAGCAGATATTCGTGGAGAAGCTGAAGAGTCTGCTTCGTCTCGGCCTCATCTCTACGCGATACAAGGATGTGTATGACTTGTTTTATCTTCGCCGCTACGTTGATGCCAAGGTGCTTTCTGAGTACCTGCGAATTTGCATCTTCGAGGATTCTTCAATGCTGGAGAACAATGTTGCGGACATTGAACATCGTCTTGCGCGGATATTTTCCAGCAAGGCCTTTCTAAAGAGAATGGCAAATCCCGACTATGCGTGGATTGACGAAACGGTAGACGCCGTCGTCGGGGGGCTGCTCGGATTCTTCAAAGGGCTATAGAATGGGATAAAGGCATGGTGTTCTTTACGTCAGATCAGCATTTCGGGCATTTCAATATCATTCGCCTCTGCAGCCGTCCGTTCGGGACGGTCGAGGAGATGGACGAGGCGTTGCTTTCAAAATGGAACGCAAAGGTCAAGGCTGCCGACACCGTATACATACTTGGCGACTTGTTCTTCCGGGCGGCGAAGGTCGAGCCGATCCTGAAGGCGCTCAACGGGCGCAAGCACCTCATAGTCGGAAACCACGACCACACATGGATGAAGAGGGTGGCGGCGTCCGACTATTTCGCAAGCGTACAGACTCTCAAGGAAGTGGAGATCGACGGAAGGGTCCTGACGCTCTGCCACTATCCGATGCTTTCCTATCCGCAGGCGCGGCGGGGCTACATGGTCTACGGACACATCCACAACAACGTGAGGGACGACTACTGGCCGCTGATTGCCCGCCGCTCCCGTATGCTCAACGCCGGAGTTGACGTCAACGACTTCGAGCCCGTGATGTTCGACGAGCTGGTCGAGAACAACCGTGCGTTCATCGCGAGCCATGCCGATGTCGCGAAGCAGAACCCCCTGACGATGTTCTGCCTTGAGGCGTAACGGATGATGCAGATTGAAATCGTTGGGGACAGGCCCCGCGAAACGCGTGTAAATGGGGCTTTTCACGGGGTTGAGCGTCCAAGATAGGGATGATTAGACTCGGCGGGGACAGACCCCACGAAACGGCCGTTTTACAGGCATTGTACGATTTGGGTGCGTCGCGACGTGGCGGCATAGCGCGGCAAATCCGCACCCCTGCCACCGCTGCGCGGCTCGGATATGCGAAGGGCGCGGCCGCGCGGCGGCTGTAGAAAGGCAGGTCGCAACCCAAGGTCCTATTCCCTCATGAAAATGTGTTTAATGTTTCAATATTCCCTAATGAAAGTGTGCTTTGCAGTTCAATATTCCCTCATTAAAGTGTAGTGTATGCTTGTCAGAAGAAGATAAATATGATATATTATCAGCATGAAACGTCGAAAACCGCAATTTTTTATCGCCAGAAAGTTGGAGGCGGAACTTGAGGCCTGGAAGGGCAATCCAGACCGTCTGCCGCTGATCGTGAAGGGAGCCCGGCAAGTTGGCAAAACCGAATGTATCCGCCATTTTGCCGAGGGCCGCTATGCTTCGTTCATCGAAATCAACTTTGCGCTGCAGCCGGAATTCAAGGCTATTGTAAGGGACGGCTATTCTGCAGAAAGTATCCTGCGGAATATTTCGCTGGTCGAGCCTGATTTCAGGTTTGTCGAGAACGACACGCTTATCTTTTTCGACGAGATACAGGATTTCCCTGAAATCGCGACGTGCTTCAAGGCTTTCGCGCAGCTTGGCAGATTTGATGTCATCTGCAGCGGATCGCTTCTTGGAATCCAGTTGAAGCGCATCGAGTCGATCAGCGTGGGCTATCAGGAAACAATCGTCATGAGATCGCTTGATTTCGAGGAGTTCCTGACCGCGCGAGGCTACACTTCTTTGCAACTGGACGAACTTTACGGGCATTTGGTCGAAGCGCGCGCATTTGGTGACGCGGCGAGCAATACGTTTGACCGTCTGTTTCTTGATTTCTCCACGCTGGGAGGAATGCCGGAGGTCGTCGAGAGGTATTTTCTAAGGGGGACGTTCGAAGGCGTGCCTGCGGTTCAGCGCCGAATCATTGCCGATTATCGGTCTGACGTGCGCAAATACGCCGAAGGGCTTGATCCCCTGCGCATTGTCAGCGTTTTCGACAGCATTCCGGCGCAGCTGGCGAAGGAGAACAAGAAGTTCCAGTTGTCAAGGATTGCAAAAAATGCGCGGTATAAAGACTATTGGGGGTGTGTCGAGTGGCTTGAGGATGCGGGAATTGTCAATGTGTGCAAGGCGATGGATTTCCCGGAACTGCCGGTTGCGGCGCATCTGGATGCTGCGTGCTTCAAGCTCTATATGGCCGACAGCGGGCTTCTCGTGTCGATGCTGGATGAAGAATCGCAGGAGGATGTTCGCATACGCAGAAACCTTGGAACGTGGAAGGGCGGTCTTTTTGAGAATATCGTGGCGGAGGCGATTGTGAAATCAGGCGGTGTTCCGGCCTACTACAAAAAGGAGAATTCCACTCTTGAGATGGATTTCTTCCTGCGATCAGGTGAAAATCTCGTGCCTGTCGAAGTCAAGGCGGGAAACACAAAGGCGAAGTCAATGCGCGCATTGATAGACGGCGCTCATTACACGGACATCCGCTGGGGAGTCAAAATCGTGAAGGGCAATGTCGGCTATCACAACGGAGTCTTGACAATTCCCCAGTGGTGCGCCTTTTTCCTGAAGAGGCTGATGAAGGAAGAAGGCCTGAAATTCTGAGGAGGCGGCATGATGCGCGGTAAATCAATGAAGCGGATGCTTTGGCTATGCGGTTTCGCGTTTCTCATGGCGCATTCGCCTTGCGCGGCGGCGTCGGACGGCCTGACGATCAAATGGGGGCGGCCGATTGATCTGGGTTCGGGCGGGTATGCGCGGGTGCATCGGCTCGCGGATGGGCGCTTCATGGCGGCGTATTCGGCGGGCGGCG
>CAMPAA010000233.1 GCA_946631345.1 uncultured Verrucomicrobiota bacterium | reverse complement strand
TCTCGCCGCCGATCGTGTGCCAGGCGTAGCCGACCGTCTCCAGCTCGTGCCCGGGAATGTTGAGCGACGGCTGAAGCCCCACGTGCTGACCCACGTGGAAGCGGTCCTTCCACTTCTCGCCGACCTCGCGCACTATCCCCGACACCTCATGCCCGAACATCGTTGGGCGCGTGGCGATGTCGCGCGGCACGCGCTTGTGACCCGTGCCGAGAGTCGCGCCTTTGTAGTCGCTGAGGCAGATCGTGTTCGTCACCAGCTCGACGACGATCCCCTCTTCGCCCGCAGGCTCAAGTTCGATATCCTCAAGGCGCGCATCCTTCGCGCCGTACAGCCTCCATGCCTTTGCCTTCATGTCTTGTGCAAACCTTTCCTTTAAATTGAACTGCGCAGATGATACACCATCTCCCCTTCGAATGCAATTGCAAATGGCAAAGCGGAACTTGCACAATCCATCCGCCGTCTGTGGTATAATTGCGTCATGAAAAGGAACGTTCTGGTCATGGTCTCTCCCATGTGCGCCGCCCGCGCCGGCGGCGTCGCCCGGTATGCGCGCGAACACGGATGGCTGATGATGATACAGGATAGGCTCGGCCACCACCCGCTCGCCTGGGACTGCGACGGCGTGATCGCCACGCTGCGCAGGGATCCATCGTCCTACGAGACCGTGCGCGCGCTCATGCGCAGGGGCATAGCCGTGGTCGATCTCACCGTGAACAGGCCCGAGGTCAGGGTTCCGCGCGTCATGAGCGACCACGTTGGCATCGGGAGGCTCGCGGCGGAGCATTTCGCGGAGCGCAACTTCCGCAACGTCGTATGGTTCTCGCTCGGCTGGGGGAACGTGCACAGGCTGCGGTTCGAAGGCCTCTGCGAAAAGTACCGTGATGCGGCTAAATGGGTGCTTTCCGACGAACTTCCGAGGCGCAGGCAGAACGACTGGAAGTCCTTTTCGCGGTGGATTGCGCGCAAGCTCGCCGCTGCACCAAAGCCCCTCGCCGCCCTCACCTACGACGAGGCGGACGCCGCCAGGCTGCTTGCGGCGGCGGAACGGGCCGGCGTCTCAGTGCCGGAGGAGCTTGCGATACTCTCCATAGGCAACAACCAGATCATCTGCGACAACCAGTCCGTAACTCTGTCGTCCATAGACCAGAACCTCGAACGCGGCGGATACGAGGCGGCGGCGCTTCTGGACAGGCTAATGGACGGCGGCAGGCCGCCGAATACGCCGATCCTCGTGCCGCCCGCCGGCGTGGTCCTGCGCCGGTCCACAGACGTGATCGCGGCATCGGATCCGGTCGTCAGGCGCGGGCTCAAATACATCGAGGAGCACCTTTCCTCAAGTTTCGGCGCGGCGCAGATCGCAGATGCGATCGACATCACGCCGAACGTGCTGCACAAGCGCTTTGTCGCCGAGCTCGGGCGTTCCGTCGGTGCCGAGATCGCGCGTCAGCGCCTCGCGAAGGTCAAGCTGCTTCTGCGCAACACGAAGATGCCAGTCGCGGAGATTGCAGCCATGGTCGGATTCTGCACCCCCTCGCACCTCTCAAACGCATTCCGCGACGCGACCGGATGCACCCCGCGCCAATGGCGCTCGTCAAGCTGACGCCGCCAGGCGCTCGACAAGTTCGGCGGGCGGCGGTGCTCCGCCAGGCATGGTGCAAGCCGCCGAGCCTGCGGCGACGGACCAGCGCGCGGCATCCCCGCACTGCTCTCCGAACGTCCGCCAGCAGTATTCCGCAAGCAGCGTGTCGCCTGCGGCTGTCGTGTCGGCGACGTCCACCTTCGGCGCTGGCGCGAACACGCCGTCGAACCATGCGCCGGAGCCGCCGTCTGAAATCACGACATGCGCCACCTTCTCGCGCAGCAACCCGGTCGCCTTCCTGAACCCGTCGGCGGTATTCGGCACGAACCCCACGAGCGGCTCGCATTCCTCGGCGTTCGGCTTGATGAGATCAGGATGCGACTCAAGCGCAAGACGCATCGGTTCGCCGCTGGCGTCCAGCACGACCTTCCAGCCACGCGAATTGAGGGCCGCGACCGCGCGTGCGTAGAAATCCCTTGGAACCACCGGCGGAAGGCTGCCCGAAAGCACCGCCACGCCGGGGCCGGCCTCAATTCCGGCAAGCGCCGCCATTGGATCGAAATCGCATCCAAGCCCTGGAAATGCGGCGCGGTTGAGCTTCACCGATCCGCCCGGCCACACGATCATCTCGTTGCGGCGCGTTTCGCCGGGAACGCGCACGAAGCGGTCCTCTATGCCGTATTTCGCAAGCTCGTCGGCAAACGGGCGGTCGTTCGCCTCGCCAAGCAGTCCGCCGCACGCCACCTGAGCGCCGCGCAAGGCCAGCCAGCGCGCCACATTGACCGCCTTGCCTCCCACGTTCACCTCCTCGGCGACATCCTTGAATATCTCGCCCGCCCCTTCCGGCGCGCGCGGCAGCTTCACGGTCGCGTCCAGCGCCGGACTCATGCATATGCACAGAAACTTCATGCCCCGAATGATACCAAATTCCGCATCGCCGCACAAGCGAACGGCCCAAACCTAACACAGGGCTGCGGCAAAGTCGTAGCCGCGCACACCGGTAAGGCGCACCGCAACAAACTTTCCGACAAGCTCAGCGGACGCGGCGGCATCCAGCCGCACCACGCCGTCCACATCTGGGGCCTGGCTTTCAAGGCGCGCCACGCCCGGCGCTACGACAAGCGCGGTGTGTGTTTCGCCGATCATGGCCTTCGCCTTGCTCTCCCATACCGCCTGCTGCGCCGCCATCACCTTTAGGGCGCGCGCTTCGGCGACGTTCGAGGGCGGCCGGCCCTTCATCTTCGCCGCCGCCGTCCCCTCCTCCGGTGAGTATGCGAACACCCCAAGATGGTCGAAACGCATACGCTTCAGGTCCGCAAGCATGCGGCGGAAACTCGCCGCCGTCTCGCCGGGAAAACCTGTCATCACAGTGGTGCGGATGGTCACGCCAGGCACTGCGGCTCGGATTCGCGACGCCGCCTCCAGCGTGGCTTTCACTGCACTGCCGCGCGCCATGGCCTTCAGCACGGCGGGATCGGTATGCTGCAGCGGCACGTCCACATACCTAACCGCCCTGGGGCTGGTGCGCATCCAGCGCAGGAACTCATCCGTGATCTCGCTTGGGTAGGAATACAGCACGCGCACCCGGAAATCGCCGCGAATGCGGTCCAGAGCCTCCAGCAGGGTGACGAGCGTGGTCCGCGGCCGACCGGCGGCGCGCGGGAGGTCAACGCCGTAGAGCATCGGGTCCTGGGCGATTACGTTCAGCTCCTTCACGCCGGTGCGCACGAAGTCGCGCGCCTCCTTGAGGATTGCGGCGACCGGACGCGAACGGTATCTACCCCGTATGGCCGGTATTGCACAGTATGCGCAACGGTGCGCACAGCCCTCGGCAATCTTCAGGTAGGCGAATGCCTTGCCCGACAGCCTGAGCCCAGGCACGCGCTGGCAGTCGAACCTTTTCGGCACGCCCTCCCATGAATCGACGCCAGGAAACTGCGCGGCCCTGCCGGGATAGCGTTCAGGATAGCAACCCGCCACGACAACGCGGCCGACCTGCCCCTTCCGCTTGAGCGCGAGCGCACGGCGGATTTCGCGCTCGGCCTCGTCGCGGGCCGAGGCGATGAACGCGCAGGTGTTCACCAGAAGCGTGTCGCAGTGGTCGGGATCCGGGGAGAGAGTCCATCCGGCGGCGAGCAGTCTGCCCGCCCGCACCTCAAGATCGGCCGCGTTCTTGGCGCAGCCGAGACTCACCAGCCCTAACGTCACGGAACGGGGAATCCTGCCACCAGCTTGGCGGCTTCCGCCTTGATCTTCTGCTGGAGGTCGGTGTTTGCGATGTCGGAGAGGATGTCGGCGATCCATCCGCCTATGGTGGCGGCCTCTGCCTCCTTCATTCCGCGTGTCGTGATGGAAGCCGTGCCCACGCGGATGCCGCTCGTGCGGAACGGGGATTCGGTATCATACGGAATCGTGTTCTTGTTCACCACGATGCCTGCCGCGTCCAGCGCCGCCGCCGCGTCCTTGCCCGTCATGCCCTTCGCCTTCACGTCAACGAGGAAAAGGTGGTTGTCGGTGCCGCCGCTGACGATGCGGAAGCCGCGGTCCTGCACGGCCTTGCACATCGCCTTGCAGTTCGCCACGACCTGCGCCGCGTAAGCCTTCATCTCCGGCTGCATCCATTCGCGGAAGCAGACGGCCTTCGCCGCGATTATGTTCTCGAGCGGCCCGCCCTGCATTCCCGGGAACACTGCGGAGTCTATCGCCTTCGCATACTTCTCCTTGCACAGCACGAGGCCGCCGCGCGGCCCGCGCAGGGTCTTGTGCGTCGTGGAGGTGACGAAGTCGGCGTAAGGCACCGGCGACTCGTGCGCGCCGCCCGCCACGAGGCCGGCGATGTGCGCCATGTCCACCATCATTATCGCGCCGCACTTGTCGCAGATCTCGCGGATACGCCTGAAGTCGATGGCGCGCGGGTAGGCGCTTGCGCCGGATAGGAGTATCTTCGGCTTCACCTCCATCGCCTGGCGCTCAAGTGCGTCGTAGTCGAGGCGTTCAGTTTCGCGGTCGACCGTGTAGGGCACGATGTTGTAGAGCTTGCCGGAGAAATTCACGGGCGAACCGTGCGAGAGGTGCCCGCCCTGGTCGAGCGAGAGCGAAAGGATGGTGTCGCCGGGCTTGATTGTGGCGAGGTACACCGCCATGTTCGCCGAGCTGCCGCAGTGCGGCTG
>CAMPAA010000232.1 GCA_946631345.1 uncultured Verrucomicrobiota bacterium | reverse complement strand
GATCTGAGCAGATCTGCATGGAGATCGATTGCCCGTATTACGGCGGATAGTACCGTAAGGAAAATGGCGTTCTCCTTCGGGTTTCTGCCAGGCTTGAGCAGGTTGCGGTCGCCATAGGCTATGGACCAGTTGCAGTGCTTTCCGCTCCCGTTGACGCCTTCGAACGGCTTCTCGTGGAGGAGACAGGCGAAACCGTTGCGTTCGGCGGTCTGACGCAAGACCTCCATGATCATCATGTTGTGGTCGACGGCCAGATTCAGGTCCTCGAACATCGGCGCCAGTTCGAACTGCGCCGGGGCAACCTCGTTATGGCGGGTCTTCGCGGGAATTCCAAGCCGCCACAGCTGTTCGTCTACTTCCTGCATGAACTTGATCACACGCGGGCGTATCGCACCGTAGTAATGGTCGTCAAGCTGCTGATGCTTCGCGGGCGCGGCCCCGAACACGGTGCGACCGGTCTGCAAGAGATCGGGCCGCTTCATGTAGTATGAGCGGTCGACGAGGAAGTATTCCTGTTCCGCGCCGAGCGTCACCGTGACATGCGCCTTCGGCTGGCGGAAGAGCTTCATCAGCCTCTCCGTGGCTCGCGTTACCGCCTGGACCGAACGCAGCAGAGGCGTCTTGGAGTCGAGCGCGTCCCCCGTATAGGAGCAGAACACGGTGGGAATGCACAGCGTTGCGCCATTCGCATGCCGCTTGATGAATGCAGGTGACGTTGGATCCCACGCCGTGTAGCCGCGCGCCTCGAAAGTCGAACGAAGGCCACCGGATGGGAACGACGAGGCATCCGCCTCGCCACCTATCAGATTCCGGCCGGAGAATCCAACCGTCATCCCTGCAGGCGCGGCGACTTCTATGAAGCTGTCGTGCTTCTCCGCAGTGCCGCCGGTCAACGGCTGAAACCAGTGGGTAAAGTGCGTAGCGCCTTTTGATAGCGCCCATGTCTTCATCGCCTCGGCTACATCGTCTGCAATTGACGGATCGAGCGGCTTGGAATCGCGCATCGTCGCAAGCAGTTTGGCCGCCACGCGCTTCGGGAGCAGCCGCTCGATGACATGCTCGGAGAACACGTCATCGCCATATGTCCCGAATGCCTCGGGCAGACGGTCTGGTTTCTTTTCCATGGCCGCCTATTATACCATACCTTGCACGGCGCGTGGCTTGAACCTGTGTTCGCCTACGACCGTCCCCGCATCGGTGTTGTGAACGCGAGCCACGAGCTCGCCGTCCTCGACCTGACAGTCGACGAGCGTCTGGAACGTGGTCTTGCCCTTTCCGCCGCCGACAATCTGCGCCCATGGCCGCTGTGGCGTTGGCGCATCGTAGCGGTAGCGGTGCTGATGCCCTGCCAGCACCAGCTGCACGCCGTTCTCGATAAGCGTAGGGCTCCACAGATCGGCGCACTCCTTATGCCACACCGCATAGTCCTCAAGCGTGGTGCCGGGGTTGGCATTGGGGCGGGGGTCGAACAGCGGTATGTGCACGAACGCAACGATGTACGGCGCACCCGCGATCTCCGGCCTCTTGAACTGGTCCTTCAGCCACGCCGCCTGCGCCACGCGGTATGGCGTGAAGCGGGAGAAACCTCCGTTAGCTGGATGATGGTCGGGCTTGTCCTCCCCTGTGTCAAGGCCGATAAGAGCCACCTCACCCATGCGGAATGCGAAGTTGCGGTCAAGCGCGATGTCTCGCATAGCCCTCTCGGTGGGCAGTCGCGGCATCATCACCTCGCATAGACGGTTCGCCGCCGTTCCGCGGAAGTCGTGGTTTCCGCGGTTGAGTACGATCGCGGTATCGGCGGCATAGCCGTCATTGTGCGGCGGCACCAGGTAGTGCTTCACGAAATCCTCGCGCTTATTCGTGAGGCTTGTCGGGATATCGCCGTTCCAAACGACAAGCGGCGTACCCAGCTCGCGGTACTTCTTGGTGATTTTGGCCATCTGCTCAAACGCCGCATGGGTGTCGCACATCATCCCGAAATGGGACGGCGCATTTGCACCGGCGGTAATGAACGTATGCACCGAACTCCACACGATCTCCGACGGCTTTGTCCAGTACCCTACGGGATGCACCAATTTCGCCGCTCCCGCCCTGTACCAGTATTTCGTGCCCGGCTTCAGCCCGGTCATTCGCACCCGCAACACGCGGTCGTCGATGCCGGCGAGCGGAAACCCTTCCGCCATGAACCGAGTAGCCCCCTCCATCTGAGGGTTCTCCGCGACCTCCACAAATCCATTGGACAGCGCCGTGACGGCAAACGCTACGCCCATCGAGTCTGGTGCCGGCACCTGCAGCACTGGTTCGCCGTCAAGAAGCCCTGTCGGTCGAGGCACGTTGCAGGCGTTGTACTTGTCGTACGCGGCCTGCTCCGACGGCATCATCGCCTGTCCCTTCTCAAGCAGACCGGCCGCCGCCAGAAGCGCAGTCCCCTTCAGGAACGACCTTCGTTCAAGATTCATCTTCTCGCTCATGTCAGTTCATCTCCTGTTCAATTTATTTGAGGGCGAAATTATACCATAACAGCACATTCCACATCACATACTACTTCCAGTTTATGTAGCCGCTGACTGGGTGCAGATAATCAGAGTTCCCGGTTACGGGACGGTACCTCGAGCCATGGTACCAGTCGCTGAATCCATTTTCGGCGCGGTAGTACTCCCCGGTTTGCGTATCCTGCACGCGCTCGTATCCCAGCGTGGCATCGCTGCGTTTTTGCGACAGCACGTCGTACGTTGCATTGCGACGGTTGTAGGAATCCATGATCATGCCCCTGACGGAATCGGCCGTCTGCATGATGTACTTGGAAGTGCCCAGCAGCCGCGCCCATGCCGCGCGCCGCTGCTGGTGGAACGCAGGGGTGAAGGCGATGGTCGACAGGCAATGATCGAGTACCGGCTGCCAGTCGACGAAATCCTCCACGGGCGCCGTCTCTGAGAGAATTGAGAACTCCATCAGCACGCCGACATCCAGCCGCCCGGCGGCAGGGTTGAATACGTTGCTCTGCACATAGTTTGGCTTGCCGGTGATGACCGCGTGATACAATCCCTGCATGCGGCGGCCTGTTGCCGTCGATATGCTCTGCGCCACAACGAGCTCTCCGCCAAGTGCTGTCTTGCCAAGGCGTTCAAGCACGGTGAACTGCTTGAACCCGAAAAGCGGGCCCATTGCGGCAAAGAACCCTGCCGTGGTCTGCTCGCTGACAACTGGCATCTTTGCGAAAAAGCTGTTTGCGCCATAGGATCTGATGTGCCAGTTGCGGGCAGCCTGAGACTTGAGTCCGAATGCGTTGTTCAAACAGAAGTATAGCTCGCGATTCGGGCATTTCGGATCATACACCGTTATGGCATAGCTTATTACGTCTATCTTCCCATCTGGCTTGAGACCAGTCCTTACTCTCCAGCCTTGTGGGATTTCGGCCGTGAAATAACCGCTCGGATCGCGGTATTTCACATAGGTTACACGCGATACGTCGGATCGCTTTATGCGCAACGTCCCCTTCGCATGCGGAACCTTTGCATATCCGGCAATAACCAACGTCAAAACGATGGCAACTGCAATCAGGAGCTCGGCATTCACTTTCTTCATAATGCCCATATTATAACATAAATGCCACGCCCTTTCAGGGATGTGGCCTCCCCCGAAGTCACGCTAAGGGATGTGGCGCTGCAGCACAAGCGCGGTTCGGGCCGGGAGATATAGCTTTATCTGCTGGACGATCTCATCGCCCGTCTCCACGTTCGCCGGCCAGAACTCCTGCCCGGCGGCGATTCGCCCCTGTCCTCCGAAGCGCACGGAATCGGAATCCAGAAACAGCCGGTACATGCCGCCCGGCGGCACCAGTATGCCGTAGTCCGCGTATGAGCGCGACGGGTCGAAGTTGAACGCGAACACCAGCCCGCCCCGGTAGAACGCCAGCACATGGTCGGAGTCGTTGCGCACAAGCGGAATCGGCTCTTCTCCGAAACGGCACGAGTCTACAAGGTGCGTGAGCATCTCCTGCGACCAGTCGCCCAGAGCCTTGAAGCGCAGGACATCGTCTTCACGCAGCGACCACTGCCGTCTCGCATGGCTGAAGCTGAAGCCGTTCCCTTCGCGCGGGAAGTCAATCCATTCGGGGTGCCCGAATTCGTTGCCCATGAAATCGAGGTATGCGCCGCCGTTGAGCGCCAGTGTAGCGAGTCGGGCCATCTTGTGGAGCGCCATGCCGCGCGCTATAGACAGGTTCTCCTGATCGCGGCGCATCCCGAAGTAGATTGCCTCGTCTACAAGCTGGAAGAAGAACGTCTTGCCGCCGACCAGCGCCTGGTCGTGCGACTCGACGTACGATACCACCTTCTCCTCCCTGCGGCGGTCCGTCAGCGCGTGATAGATGCCGTGCATCGACCAGTCTTCGTCAGGCACCTTCTCCGCCAGCTTGAACCAGTAGTCCGGCTCGCCCATCGCCATGCGGTAGTCAAACCCCATCCCGCCCTTCTTCAGCGGTGATGCGCATCCTGGCATTCCCGACACATCCTCCGCGACCGTGATGGCACCGGGGTTCACCTCGTGAATCACCTGATTCGCAAGAGCCAGGTACGCCAGCGCGTCGTCATCGACCGAACCGTCAAAGTACATTCCGTAGTCCGTGAACGCAACGCCAAGCCCATGATGGTGGTAGAGCATGGAGGTCACGCCATCGAAGCGGAACCCGTCAAAGCGGTATTCGTCGAGCCAAAACCGGCAGTTCGATAGCAGGAAATGGAGCCCCTCCACCTTCCCGCAGTCAAAACAGC
>CAMPAA010000231.1 GCA_946631345.1 uncultured Verrucomicrobiota bacterium | reverse complement strand
GCCTCGCCGTCAAGGCCAGTCGTCGGATCGGATAGGTTCATGCGCCATTTCCACTTGAGATACGTCGGCATGTCTGCGATATGCATCGGGCGCACCGCATTGCGCACTGAAGGTTGGGGAGCCGTCCCTTCGTTCGCCACACGTGGATCATCTGCTGGCGCCCAGAAATCACCGATTTTGCGGCTCCACTGCTCGGCCGTCATGTAACCGTCAGACTTTCCAAGCAACCGAACCATCAGCGCGTCATCATCCGCTGAAATGGTGCAAGAGCCAATCGAGAGGGCCGTCGCAAGTAAAACAGAAATCACAGCACCCTCACTTTTCCCTGAACTCATAACGGCTGCCGGCCGTAGTCTTGAAAATGCCACGGCCGAACTCGTCCCTACCAACGACAACCTTATGACCCGTAGAATCGAACACTTCCCAATCGCCCCAGAAGCGGCAGTCTTCGCCTTTCTCGGAGGCAACATGCACCATGCCGACCTTCCCGTTCCTCCACTCGGCATCAACCAGAAAGGCTCCCTGCGCACGCCAATTGCGGAAAGAGACATCCTTGTCCTTCGGCCAAGATGGGAAGAGACGTATCGCGCCATCCCAGCTCTGAAGCGCCATCGCCTGCACAGGAGCCATGCACGATAAGGTCTCCGTCCATCCGCCTGGTCGCTGTTGCGTAGCCGATCCCATCGCCCAGACGAGTCCATTCTCACGCGTCCAGTCGAGAAGGTCTCGTCTCAACACGGGAAAATCGCGGTCTGGTATGAAGGCGTTCGAATTGATCCACATAAGGTGTGCGCGGTGGTAGAAACCTGGATAGCGCACATTGCGCTCCCACGGCTTCACGCCCTGCCGTTTCTCCACTGGCTTCCATGGTTCACCGCCCTCTCCTCCCTGCGGTCCGCAAATCTTGCAGTGCCGTTCATAAGGCGTCAGCTTCGCAAGTTCGTCGCTCCCCACGAGATTGTCAAGGCGATCTTGCCAATCACGGCGCAGATCTTCATCCACATCAAGCGTCTTCGACGCCTCAATTGCGCACCAAAGCGCATGGCGCACGTGCTTGACCCCCTGCGGCTTGTCACACAGGTCCATGGCGTCCTTGAATCCACTCTCGCCCTGCACGGACGGGAATACATGATACTTGCTATCCTTCAACTGCGGCGGCAACTTCCGGTGCGGCGCCTTTTTGAGAAAATCAAGGTAGAAGAGGGCACAATCCTTGATCATCGGATAGCCGCGCTTTGCAAGAAACTCCCTGTCCCTCGTGTACATGTAATAGTCCCAATAGCGTTCCGTAATCCATCCGGTCATGTAGATCATGCGCCCCAACGGAAGCGAGCCTGCATAATCATCCGGCGCATGACAGGGGAACATCTGAAGCGGGAAGAACACGCCTCGGCAGTTATAGTACTCTTTCGCGATTTTCCGGCCAACCGGCACGGAGAACTCGGCCATGTCGAAATAAGCCTCGGCCTGATCAAGACGATTGGCCGTGAAATCACCAAAATAGATCGACTGCACGTTATAGTTCGAATGGTAATCGCCATTCCAACGCGAATAGTCGGGGAGCATCGACGGGTAGAAAAGCCCAGGAGGAACCGTCCCTGGCTTCAGGACCGCCCGCCGCGCATGATAGGTCGAATACCAGAGGCGCTCAATCTCCGGATCCCCTGGCATCGAAAAGGTGCTTTTCGCCCAGTACTCTGCGGCCGCCTTCTTTGCCGCCACCTTGTAGTCCCCAAAGCTTCTCACCCTCGGAGCCTCAAGCGTTCTGTCGTTCGACGTCATAACCGCGACTGCGACCGCCCCCGTCACCTGCTCCCAGCCTCCCGATACGCCCCACGGCGGATTCGCCTTGCCACCCGCCAGAACAACATAGGCGTCTTTCTCCCCCGGCGGCAGCTGAGGACGGTAGAACGATCCACAGGGATAAAGCGGCATTAGCTTCATCCGATAGCGAAAACCCTCCGGATATATCCCGTCTGGATGGAAGCGCTGCTCAATCGTATCCGCGCCAACAACCTGCGGCAGCGGAAGCGGTGTGCAGTCGAAGTCGGTGTAGTCAGTCTGAGGTGCTGGATAGAACGGATACTCCGCGACATACTCACGCTGCCACGTCGCATAATCGCGGTCGGCCCGGCGTATGAGCTTGGCGTGAATCGGCGCCTTGTTGTCATACATGGTATCGGCGTTCCAGCCGTCGATGCGCCAGGCCACGGCGAGAACGTTCTCGTCTGGCGCAACAACCGCCTCAAACGCGGCATGGAACTTGCCGCCCCGCCACCAACAGTCAAAGAGCGCGACTCCTTCCTCGATGACGAGGCGCTGCCTTACGCGCTCAGGCTGGCCGAGGTCGATCGGCAACCGGAACCTGAGCTCTCCCGTCGGTTTTGGCACCGGATAGGCTGCCGACTTAATTGCCGTCTTCCCTTGGGTTATCTCCAGCAGGCGGGCACCGTTTTTCAGCCCCTTCATCTCCGCGACGTTCGATGCGTTCCATCCCTCCACTTTCCAGCCGCAATTCAGGACGCCATCGATGATTTCGTCCACAGTCGGCGGTTTCGGTTGCTTCGAGTAGTCGATGCGACGATCCCAGACATCACCCTTGCCAAGACGGAACACGAGGTCATCAGCCGTCTGGTAGATGGAACACGAAAGATCGCCGTTGCCAAGCAGGAAGCCATCCTCCGCATGCATCAGCGGATGGTTCACCTCAAGTACATGCGCCGCCGCGAACAGCGCAATCGCCGGAACTGCAGTCATTTGCGCCACCTCACGAATAGTGCTTGCGCTTTGCAGCGCCGAGGAGCCTGACGGATTGCAGGATCCAATCGCGCTGCCGCTCGACGGTCTTCGCCCACGGAGCCGTGATGATCCCCAGAAGGTGCTTCGGATCGAGCCGCCGCTTGCAGTAAGCGACGAACGCATCGGTCGCGGCGGTCCCTTCCCAGTTGGACGTGCAGCCGATCATATCGAAACCGGCGTCGGAGACGAGCGGCGTGTGGGCGGCAAGGTTCTTGTAACACGACAAGTCCGTAGACGTTGCCATCTTCTCGAACTCCGGTTTCCAGGACATCGTCCATTCGTCGAACGCGTCTCCGTAATACCACGGCATCTGCACGACGTCCTTAGACATGTTCTTGAGGAAGTCTTCGCGGTCGTAGCAGGCACGGTCGGACCATGCGATCGCCCGCGCGCCCGTACGCTCGACTTCACGCACACACTTGTTAAAGTCATACCAGAACTGCTCGCCGTGGCGAACCACACCCATCTGGCGCATCATCGCGCAGCGATCAGTCTCCTCGTCGAAACCGATGTGGATGTACCGTGGCCGTTCGAACACCTCCGCTACGTCGCGGATGAGGTCTGCAACGACTTCGTAGTACTTCGGCGTCGAGGTCATGTAATGGTACTGCCGCAGCCACTGGTCATGGCCCGCCGAGAAGTTCAGTTTCGGCACCGGCTCCAACCCGAGTCCACGTAGTCTCCGCACCTCAGCGTTCATCCGTTCTGGCGACCAGCTGCCGTTTGCGCCAAGTTCGGGATGGCTCGGATAGCGGTACGCCTCAGCGACATCGACAATGACGAGGTTGAGCTTCTCCCGCGACATCTCTTCGGTGACGGCATTCCAAACCGGCACGTCCGTCCCGAAATAATTGCCCGGCTTCCAGTTGCTCCAATGTCCGAGTTTGTTGAACACGGGTTTGCCCATCAGGGCCTCGGCCTCTTCTTTGGACTGAGGATACTTCCCGAAGGGCGTCCAGTCGCCCCACATGTTGCACCCCAGCTCCAGAAGCGCCCCCCACGCGAAGTTCCCTGCAAGCGCCGGCGCGCGGCCTTGGGAGTCGGGTGAGGAGCACGCACCGACAAGCGCTCCCGCGCCTGCCAGTGCTGCACCCTTGACGAATTCTCTTCTGCTCTTCATGCTTCCCATCTTTCCGCTGACGATGTCACTCGCAGACACCTGCCGGACACGCGAAGCGAACGCCGAAAGTGTGCTTCTCGTTATCATTGTCTGGTGCAATGTTGGAACGGAACGCAGCGCGGCACGTGCTTGCCCCGTTTAAATACGATCCGCCGCGCCGCACACGGGTTGTACCAGTCGCAGGACCTGTTTCGACATCATAGCCGGTCGGGCCCTCCTGATACCAGTCCAGGCACAACTCCCACACATTGCCAAGCATGTCGTAGATGCCCCAATCGTTTGGCTCGTACGAGCCGACCTTCGCCGTTCCGCCCTCGTCGGCCTTACAGGTCGCCGAATCCTCCCCCGCGTTGCCGTTATACCGAGCGAGCTCGCCAACATTAGCGGAAGTGCCAGTTGCAGCCTCCAGTTCCTTGCCGCTGTAGAGCGCCGCACCACATCCTGCGCGGCACGCAAATTCCCACTGGGCCTCGGTCGGAAGGTCAAAGGCTATTCCCGTCAAAGTGCGCAATTTGCCGGTCGCGGTATACTGGAGATCGACATCATGGCCACTATCCGGCCAAATGTAACGTGAACCGCGCCATTGCACGTACTTCACACTTTCAACCGGCCGCGTCGCGTAGTCTGCATCCAGACTGTGGTACGATGGCCGAACGCCCCAAATCAGCTCATATTGCCGTTGCGTAACGGGATAGACGCCAATGTAGTAGTCGTCCTTCAGCGTGACCAGATGCGGAGTCTCGCGGGCAGCGATGCGTCCGGTCTCCGTGGTGGGCGACCCCATGCGCCATTCGACGTTGGCCGCCGGGCACTTGCGCATCACAAGCAAGCCTGTCTTGTAGAGATCGTTCGTGACGC
>CAMPAA010000230.1 GCA_946631345.1 uncultured Verrucomicrobiota bacterium | reverse complement strand
CGGAGCGTGAAGCGCCATTTGCGGGCTTGGTCGCGCTTGGAGGCGTAGGCGATGCCGATGCGGGGCGCGGCGGTGAACTTGAAGAACGCACCATCGCTTTCAAGCCAAAGGCGTCTGGAGGCGACGAGATCCTCGCGGTTGAGGGTGCGGTCGATCTGAAGGAGCTTGGTCAGCTTGCCGGGACCGCTTGCGCCTTCGATGCCGCGAATCAACACCGCCTCCGGCCGACCTTCGGTGCCTGTCACGACGTTCAGCATTTCATGCATCCCGTAGCAGAGATAGATGTAGGCGCAACCGCCTGGCGAATACATCACGTCGGTGCGCGGTGTACGTCCCTTGTGCGCATGGCAGGCGGTATCCTCCTCGCCGCAGTAGGCCTCGGTCTCGGTGATGCGCCGCCGGATGATCGTGCCGTCGCCGAGCCGGCGGCAAAGAAAGGCTCCGATGAGCGCTTTTGCCGCCGTCACCGCATCGACGCGATAGTCCGCCGCCGAGAGGCGTCTTGATTTGGCGTGTGGCAGGGTCACAGTTCCACCCCTTCGTGCTTGAGAAGGGCGATTTTGTTTTTCATTCCGCCGCCGTAGCCGGTGAGTTTGCCGCCGGCGCCAATCACGCGGTGGCAGGGAATGATGATGCAGATCGGATTCCAGCCGACGGCACCTCCGACCGCCTGCGCGGACATTCTGGCTTTCCCAAGCTTCGCCGCGATCCGCTTGGCGATGTCGCCGTATGTGACAGTTGTGCCGAACGGAATGCGCCGCATCTCTTCCGAAACCATGCGCCGGAAAGGCGTTGTGAAGTCCAATCGCATCGGCGGCAACCAGTCGGGCTCGGAGCCCGCGAAATAACCATCAAGCCAGCGGGCGACGAGAGAATGCGTTTCGGCCTCTTTCATCCCGTACATTCCAGAATGGATCCCGTCCGCACGCGAACCCTCAAACCAGAGTCCCGTAAGCTCGCCATCCTCCTCGCATACGAGAAGATCATCAAATCCTTTCGGTGTTCTGTAGCGCCATTTGCGTTTCATGTCAGGAAATTATACCAAATCGGGGCCTGTTAGCATCGCCATGCCGTAATTTGTAATAGTCTTTTCGTCGGGCAGGGGTGAAACGACAGAAAATGTAAAGGATTGGGCGGTCTTGGGGTTGGCACGGGATGTGCTATGATGAGGTTAGATATGTCGGATGAGTTAAAACACGAATGTGGTGTGGCGCTTGTCGTTCTTAGGAAGGACGGCGAATACTACCGCCAGAAGTACGCCACCGGAGACTATGGCGGCGTAAAGCTCTCGATCCTCTTGGAGAAGCAGCACAACCGGGGGCAGGACGGTGCAGGGGCGGCGATCCTCTGCGCAAATCCTGCGCCAGGCTCGTCGCCGTACTGGATCGCGAAGTCCGCATCTGGTACGCCGCTTGCCGATGTGCTTGGAATGATAGGAAGGCGAGAAGGGTGGGGCGGCCGCAGGGAAAGCGTGTTTCTCGGCCATCTGCGCTATGCCACGTTCGGACGGAACGATGCGGCGTTCTGCCACCCGTTCGTGCACGAGGCGAGCGATCTAGCCCACACGCTGCTGCTTGCGGGCAATTTCAACCTCACGAACGCCGGTGAGCTTTTCGATGACTATGCGAAGCATGGTGCGTTCCCGACGAGCAAGGCCGACGGCTATCTGCTCTGCGAGCTGATAGCCCGCGAGCTGGCAGAGATGCGGTGCGTTGAGGGCGACGCGTCTTGCCAATGCGGCGCGCTTGGGGCAACGCACCATACCGTCGCCGCCGCTCTTGCCAAGGCGCTCGCCGGTGCTGATGGTGCCTGGACGCTGTGCGGCACGACCGGCGACGGATGGGCGTTCGCCACGCGCGATCCGCACGGCATACGGCCAGGATTCTGCTACATCGACGATGAGGTCGTGGTGGTCGCCAGCGAACGCCCTGCGATCCAGGCGGCGTTTGACGTGTCGCCGGAGGCCGTGGAGGAGCTGCCGCCGGGCGGTGCGCTGATCGTCTCGCCTGATGGCGGTTTCCAGATGGCCGAACGGAATTCGGCCATCAATGCGCAGCCACGCCCTTGCGCCTTTGAGCGCATCTACTTCTCGCGCGCCAACGATGCCGACATCCACCGCGAACGCAAGGCGCTCGGCGCGGCGCTCATGCCGCAGATACTGGAAGCGGCGGGTGCGCCGATAGCGGACATCTTCTTCAGCTACATACCAAACTCCGCGCGCATAGCTTTCCACGGACTGTTGGAAGAACTTTTCTCCCGTGTTTTCTCGACAGAATTAACAGGATTGACAAGATTATCTGGGGGCATGCCCCCAGACCCCAAAGATCCTGTTAATCCTGTCAAAAGCATCCCTCGCTTCGGTGAAATCGCCGTGAAGGACGCGAAGTTCCGCACCTTCATCGCGGATGCCGCCGCGCGCCGCGAGTTCTACAAGCACGTCTATGACGTCACATACGGGCTCGTGCGCCCCGGCCGCGATACGCTCGTCGTTCTGGACGACTCCATCGTGCGCGGCAACACGATGAAGAACGCAATCCTCCCGATGCTCGACAGGCTCGGGCCGAAGCGCATCGTCATCGCCTCGTCCGCGCCGCCCATCCGCTACCCCGACTGCTACGGCATCGACATGTCAACGCTCGGCGAGCTTGTGGCGTTCCGTGCACTCGTAAACTTGCTGGACGGCGGCGTAGGGTCACGCCGCACTACCGGCAATACCGCAGACGATGAATTGCGCAAGGCGCTGGTAGGGCGCGATGACCCCATTGCGCCGACCAACCCACTGGCACCATTATACGCCCGCTTCACCGAAGAGCAGCACTGTCAAGAAATCGCCCGTCTCCTCACGCCGCACGGCATGAAAGCCGAGGTTGTGGTGGTGTACCAAACCGTTGAGAACTTGAGAAAATGCTTGTTCGGCGCGACGTTCGACGATCAGCGACCAGCGGCATCCAACCCGGAACTCGAAACTCAAAACTCGAAACTCTCCATCGGCGACTGGTACTTCACTGGCGACTACCCTACGCCCGGCGGCTACAAGGTTCTCCACAAGGCGCTCCTTAACTATCTTGAACGGAAAAACGAAAGGCCGTACTGAATGAACCTCATTGGAAAATGGAAAGCTGAGCGGGAACGCAGGGCGTTTCTCGCGCTCGACGACGGAACGGTGTTCCACGGCGTTGCGTTCGGCGCGAAGAAAGACGCGCTTGGCGAAGTCGTGTTCAACACCGGCATGAGCGGCTATCAGGAGATTTTGACCGACCCGTCATACGCAGGGCAGTTCGTCACCCTCACCACCGCCGAAGTCGGCAACTACGGAATCAATGGTGCGGACACGGAAAGCCGTGGCCTTTTTCTGTCTGGTCTCGTAATCGGCGACCTGACGGAACCAAGCAACTGGCAGAGCGAAAAGAGCCTCGATGAATATCTAAGGGAGAACGGCGTGCCCGGCATCTACGGCGTCGATACGCGCGCGCTTACGCTGCACCTCCGCGAACACGGCAACCGGAAGGCGTATCTGTGCGTTGGCAGGGCGGCATGTCCCCATGCCGCCGCGGCGCGTTGGGGGCAACGCGCCATACCCGAGAAGGAGGCCATTGCAAAGGCCCGCGCATGGCCAGGCCTCGACGGGCAGGACTACGCAGCAAAGGTGACGTGCAAGAAGAGTTATGTGGTCCCGACTCGTCTCTCGTCCAACGTCTCACGTCCCGGCGAGAAAGAAGACATGAGACATGAGACGAGAGAGGAAGTGAAACAGCCGCCCCACATCGTCTGCTACGACTTCGGCGTGAAGACCAACATCCTCCGTTCGCTCGCGGCATGGGCGCGCGTGACCGTGGTGCCGGCAAAGACTTCAGCCGAGGCGGTGCTTGCGCTCAAGCCCGACGGCGTATTCCTCTCCAACGGCCCAGCCGACCCCGCCGCCGTCACCTACGCGGTAGAGAACATACAGCAGCTGTTGGGAATTAAGAAGCTCACGCGGAGGTGCGGAGACGCGGAGAAAGGAGGCTCTGCGCCTCTGTGCCTCTGCGGGAGAAAAATCCCCATCATGGGCATCTGCCTGGGGCATCAGCTCCTTTCGCTCGCGTGCGGCGCGAAGACAGGGCGGCTAAAGTTCGGGCACCATGGCTGCAACCATCCGGTGAAGAACCTCGCGACTGGCAGGGTGGAGATCACAAGCCAGAACCACAATTTTGCCGTCGTTCCCGAATCCGTTCCGGACTGTCTGGAAGTCACGCACATAAATCTCAACGACGGATCAATCGAAGGAATACGCCACAAGACACTTCCGGCGTTATCGGTGCAGTACCACCCCGAATCCTGCCCCGGCCCGCACGACTCGGGATACCTCTTCAACCAATTCAAAGAAATGATTTTAGCCGCAAAGAACGCATAGGTCGCAGAGCCTTTGCGCTCTTTGTGTTCCTTGCGGCAAAAAAGCAATCATGAAAAAGCAAGTCAAATACGTGTTCATAACCGGCGGCGTAGTAAGCTCTCTCGGGAAGGGCGTGACGAGCGCATCGCTCGCGCTCCTCCTGAAGAGTCGCGGCTACAAGGTGTTCATGCAGAAGCTCGACCCGTACCTCAACGTCGATCCCGGCACGATGTCGCCTTATCAGCATGGCGAGGTGTTCGTGACGGATGACGGCGCGGAGACCGATCTCGACCTCGGGCACTACGAACGCTTCGCGGGCGTCACCTGCACGAAGGCGTCGAACTTCACTTCGGGGCGCATCTATTCCGCAGTCCTGGCGCGTGAGCGCGCTGGCGGCTATCTCGGCGGCACCGTGCAGGTGGTGCCGCACATCACGGACGAAATCA